>PXDR01000294.1 GCA_003566335.1 Cyanobacteria bacterium T3Sed10_344R1 | reverse complement strand
GGCTTGGCAGGGCTGGTATGGTCGCCAGTGGGGAGTGCGATCGCCTGGGGGCTGGGCCTGCCGCTGCACCTGCTGATGGCCTTGGTGGATTTCAGTAATCGCCAACCCGCTAGCACCCTGGCCTTGGGCGAAATTTCGGTGCTGCAGGTGGGGGTGCTCTATAGCTTGCTGGCTCTGGCGACCCTGGGGCGACGGTTGATCGCACTGCCGATCGTCTGGCCGACGGCGTTGATTGCAGCTGGATTAGTGGTGCTGGTGCCTGCCTACCAAGCGGCCCAAACCACCCAGATCACCGTCCTGGCCGCTGGGTTCGATCCGGTGCTGGTGGCGAGGCACCAGGGCCAGACTCTTTTGTTCAACAGTGGTGATAACGATACGGCGTTTTACACCCTGCTGCCCCATTTGCGCCAGGCTGGGATTAACCGAATTGACTGGGGGGTGGCTCCGCCGTTACCTCGGGCGACCGGCTGGCCCTTGGTGACGGCCCAAGTGCCGGTGTTGACGGTGCAGGGGGCGGCGGCGGCAGATCCGCTGCCCCTGGGCCAAAGCATGACCCTTGGCCCCACGGTGGTGCAGTCCTTGGGCGGTGAGACGCCGCTGTTGCGCTTTACGCTGGCGGAGCAGGCTTGGCTGTGGTTGCCGGAGCCGACGGCGGTGCTACAGCAGGTACTGGCCCAGTCTGAGCAGTTCCAAAGTGATGTGCTCTGGTGGAATGGGGAGGCGTTGGTTGAGGAAGTTCTAGAGGCCGTGCAGCCGAGGGTTGCGATCGCATCGAGTCGCACGTTAGATGGGGAGACGGCGGATTTGATGCGATCGCGCCAGATTGAGCTGTACTGGACAGCCGAAGACGGGGCAATTCACTGGCGACCGGAAACTGGTTTTTGGGGGTTGGCTAATCCGGCAGGAGTTCCTAACCGGCGCGGGTTGATTGATTAAGGGGTGGGGCAAGGTGGTGAGAGGGTGGGCAGTTGAGGTAGAGCAGATTGGGTATAAGATAAAAGCTGACCAACGCCCCTGGAGAGGTGGCAGAGCGGTTGAATGCGGCAGACTCGAAATCTGTTTTAGGGTCAAACCTAACGAGGGTTCGAATCCCTCCCTCTCCGTTGAGTTTTTTGACTGAATTTTATACTGCTTGAAGAAACCCAGATGCTTGAAGCTCTGCGTTGATTGTCCCGCATTGATGCCCTAGGTGTTCCCCATGGCTGTTCCCTTGCCGGGGATGAATCCCTACCTTGAACAACCTGCGTTTTGGTCGTCTTTCCACAGTCGGCTGATTGTGGCCTTGGCTGACGCTATTGAAGCGGTGCTGCAGCCGGGATACTACGTTGAAGTTGAGACCCGAAGCTACATCAGTGACGACGATGGCGAGGGTGAACTGCTAATTGGCATCCCCGATGTGGTGGTCGCCGCTAACCCGGTACCAACGCCACCACTGGAAGACGCGGCTCCAAGCAGCGGTCGCCTCGCCACTCAGGTTCGTCCCCAGCCAGTGACGTTGCCCATACTTGAAGAAGTCACGGAACGCTATTTAGAAATTCGAGATGGGGCGACGGGGGCAGTGATTACCGCTCTTGAAGTCCTATCGCCTAAAAATAAGCGGTCTGGGAGCGGACGATTGGCGTATGAAACCAAGCGCTATCAGGTAATTAATAGCCAGACTCACTTGATTGAGCTAGATCTGCTGCGCGTCGGCAAGCCGATGCCGTTAGTGGGAACGGTGCAGTCCTCTGACTATCGAATTTTGGTTAGCCACAGTGAACAGCGACCTAGCGCCGATCTCTACGGGTTCTCTTGGCGAGATCCCCTGCCAGATATCCCGGTGCCGCTGAAGTTGGGAGATGAGCCGATTGTCCTGGGGTTACAGGACATCTTTGCTGGGGTGTATGACCGAGGTCGCTACCAGGCTCGGATTGATTACAGTCAACCCCCGCCCCCACCAGCCCTGACTGCCGCTGACCAAGACCTGTTGCGGCAACTGCTGGGGCCACAAAACCTAAGCTAGCCCGAGGAATCACTCTATCGCTATAGAGCTCAATCTATCCTTCGATAGGGGCAAGTCCCACTTCACTTGCCGACAATTGAGGGGCAATTCAGCAATAGAGGCTTTTTATGGACTTAATTCGGGTAATTTGCGCGATTATTCTGCCCCCCCTTGGTGTCTTCCTACAGGTCGGTATTGGCATTGATTTCTGGATCAACATTTTGCTAACGCTGCTGGGCTACTTTCCCGGCATCATCCACGCGATTTGGGTGATTGCCCGCCGTCCCTAGGCTGTGACCTACGAAAGCTCTGGCGGTGTGTTGGGGTTCCGCCGCAATTCACCCGACTGGGGATTGGTTAACGGTTTAGCGTAGGACTTTGTTCAGGCGTAAGAGCAAGGCGGTACCTAGCACTCCGACAGCAGCGCAGAAGCTAATCGCCACCCCTAGGGGCATTTGCACCGATCGCAGCCCCAGAAATTGCAGAGAGACGGGGGTGGCGTTTTGGACGGATAGCAGTGCGATCGCAATGATCCACAGGGCCAGTAAGGGAGTAACCAAAAAACGCGACATATAGCGAGCCTGCATGAACGTTAAGCACGTATCTTGCCCCGTGGGTTTCGACGTATTCAACCCACGCCAGGACGGCCTTTAGAAATAGAAATTTGCTAAAACAACTGCTTCACCACATCTAGACGAGAGCAGTGCCAATAGTCCACATGGGACGTAATTTTACCCGCCGAATTTAGCCCTAACTCGCTCCAGCCAGTGATCTCAACCCGAGGTTTCCAGGGCAAGGGGGCTGTCCAAGCGAGCGTCCATTCTGTGGTGATTTGATCCTCCACCTGCTCAATCTTGTGCAGGGTGAGCTGAGGCTGAATGAACCAGCGCTGGATGAAGCCAATCATTTTCTGGTAGCGGGCCACCCCCGAAAACTGATTCAGTGGATCCTTGAAGTACACGTCTTCAGCGTAGAGGTCGTAGCTTTGATCTGCCGGAAACCGCTGGTAGTCTTCTCGAATTCGCTCCAGAATGTTTTCCACGGTGGTTAACTAAGGGCCTTAGAACGCTGTAGTTCGTCATAGGCGGCATATACGGCTTTGACGTTGTACCAGTTTAAGAAAATCCGGGACAGTTCTTGAGAGACCTGAGGCTGCCCTCGGCGGATTAACCACTGCAATAACGGGGCCAGGGTGCGCTCGTTCAGCAGTCCGCCGACAGACAGCACCCCCCAAAGAATCCGGTGCAGCCAGGTCATTTGAATCATCATCCGCACCTCTAGGGTGGGATGCTTGCGGTAGAAGACTGCCCCCATCCGGGCCCGCTGAATTTCTTTGTCAATTAAGTCTGGCATTTCTGCCAGGGAAAAGGGCGGGTGATAGTGATAGCCCACTGCCTCTGGGCATTTGACTAGGGTTAGGCCCAGCTTTTTCAGCCGCATACCCAGCTCTAAATCTTCCCAACCGTATTGGTTGAACTGGGTGTCAAACCAGCCCGCCTCAATAATCCAGTGGCGGGGAATCGCCACGTTGTTGGTTTCAAAATAAGCGCCGGAGAAGTCCGTCAGCTTGTAGGGTTCGCTGGTAGGATCGGCAAAGTTGGCGGTGCTGACGTTGCGGCCATAGGTAAAGCTGCGATCGCAGCCCTGAGCCTGCTGACTCGCCTGAAGCGCCGCCCCGTGGGCCTGCAGAAACCCTGAATTGACAATCAGATCACTATCCACAAACACCACCACATCGCCCTTTGCCTCCGCCACACCCAGGTTGCGAGCGAAAGTGATGCCCTGGTGATCTTGCTGCACCAGCCGCACATGGGGAAAGCGCTGAGTTGACTGCTCTAGCCAGTCCACTGTGCCATCAGTTGAACCATCATCAACCACCAGCAGTTCGTAGCCGCTGATCGGGCTATCCGCTGGAATGTCCTGGGCTTCTAGGGCCGACAAGCACTTTTCGAGAATCGGCTGACGGTTATAGGTCGGGGTAATCACACTCAGGAACACGGCGGTTCTCCACACGGCATCTTTGATCCTAGCCTGGGATGGCGGCGTCAGCCTTTCTCCTCCATTAGCAGGGTAGGCAGGGTGCCGAGGGCGGCGAGGCAGAGCCAGGCCAGGATGTTGTGGCGGGCATCGTAGTAGGTGACATCGAAGATGGACAGCACCATGACGGCCAGGAAGCACAGGCCATAGCCGAGGGCAATGGCGCGGAGGGGGCTGGGGGGGCTGGCCAACAGGGCGCGGGCGGCGCGGTAGAGCATGACGCCGATGACGCTGGTCAGGGCCAGGGTGGTAATTAGGCCAGTTTCAGCGGAGAGGGAAAGCCAGAGGTTGTGAGCATGGCCGATGTAGTTATGCCCTGGAACGCTGCCGTCATAGAGCAGGTTGTAGCTGCCGAGGCCATGGCCCCACCAGGGACTTTCCTGGGTTCGGCGAAGGGCAAGTTGCCAAGCAGCCATGCGGGCATCTCGCGTGAACCAATCCCAGGAGGGGGCGCGGCCTCGAATGCCGAAGGTGAGGATACTGGCGGTGAAGGCCCCAATGATCAACAGACCGCACCAGCGAATCCAGGCAATGCGGCGTAGGGCGACCAGACCGAGGAGTAGCAGAATGGCAACGGCGAGGTAGCCGTTGCGAGAGCCGGAACAGTAGAGCGCAGTGAGGGCGGACAGCAGGCAGAGTCCCAGGTAAATTCGGGCAGTGATGGGGCGAGAGAGCCGGGGGCGGGGTGGTTCGCCTGGGGGTGAGGACTGGGGTTGTCGCTGAGTTTCGGTGACGGCCAGCAGGCCAATGATGAGGCCCACAATCATCACACAGTAGCTGGCTAGGGTGTTGGGATTATTGAAAACGGCGTAGGCTCTTCGAGATCCGGGGACACCGGTGTAGAGCCAGTCAAGCGGGGGGATGAGGTCAAGCAGCTGCTGTAGGGAGTAGTCGGGGGAGCGGCTGAGCCAGTATTCCCCCAGAGCGAGGACGCCGATCGGCGCTGCCCCCAGCACTAAAATCCAGCTCCAGCGGATCAGGACGGTGTCGGCTTGGGGGTGTTGGCTAAGGTAGACCACCAGAGCAGCCCAGAGCCAAAAGTAGGGCAAAAAGTGGCTGAGCTGCAGGGCGGCTTCGCCGATGTCAACGGCTTGGAGGCTGCTGATCAACAGGAGGACGGTGACTAGGGCGAGACCGGAGTGCAGGAGCTGCTGACCAATGGCCCGAGGGGCACGCCGCAGAATGGCCCCAGCAAAGATCAGGCAGCCGAGGATGCTGGCGTACATCAGGTAGGGCAGGATGCCGAAGCAGGAAGTAAG
>PXDR01000375.1 GCA_003566335.1 Cyanobacteria bacterium T3Sed10_344R1 | reverse complement strand
TACATTGAGCTAGAACGGCAGGTGCTCCAGGTGGCTACCGCAACCCCAGCCTGGGCACAGACTCTAACCTTTGAGCGCTTGTCGATCCTGAAAAAACTCAATCAACAGCTGGGGCTAGGGCTGACAGACATCCGGTTTTCGGCAGGCAGCTGGAACCAGCGGCAGCGAGATCAGGTCGCTCAATCAGTCAACCTACAGCAGCAGGCTCGGCAAGATCATCCCAGCTGGACGCAGTCGCCAGCCCCAGCCCCTAAGCCGCCCCAAACCCCAGAGGAAGCCTTTAACCGTTGGGCTGAGCAGATTAAGTTGCGATCGCAACACCACCCCACCTGCCCCAGTTGCCACTGTCCTTGCCCCTCTGGGGAACTGAATCGCTGGCACTGCTGCGCCCTCTGTGCCGCCAAGCGACTCGCCTCATCAGGTGCCCCAGGGACACCCCCCATATTCCACCCAACGCCTTCCCCGGACTAACTTTCCGACCTGCTTTCAGGGCTTTGGGTGAGGGGCTTCCTGGCCCGCTTCAGACAGCCTGTAACACTACAAACGGCTTAGTTTGAATAGATACATTGAATTCGTTACATTGCCGTGTTTTCGACAATACAACTTCACGAATAATTGTCTAAAACTGGGCGAGCGAGAAGCATAAATCCACAGGCAAAGTTTCAGACGTATAGTCCTGATTTTCTCCTAAAGTTTTCCCATTTCATGAGCCAATCAAGCATCTTATAAGACATATAAACTTTGCGGAAAATTTATTAATCAAACCCATATTCCTATGATTTCAGCCGATCCCCGATCATTTCTTGGGCATTCTGAGAGTGATTACTTCTGGATCTAGCGGTTTATATGTCCAAATCTAACGGGAATATGAAGAAAAAATAAATGCTTTGGCCTTTACTGAAAACCATAAACATCTTACGGGCAGAACGTTTGACCGATTTGTCCTATAAGAAGAGGCCGATAAAGTTACTCAAAATTAAATACAATCGACATGTGGTTCACTAGTTTCTAATTAAAGCCATGAAGATCGGAATTTCCAATTGTCGGCAGTGTGCTCACTACACCCCCGAAGGTCGGCGTGGGGGCAGCTGCGGTCAACTGGGTGTCCCCGTCCAGGGGTGCTGGAAGTCTTGTCGCTTAGCGATCCCACCTTTTGCCTCCAGCCTTGAGACCGTCAGTGGCTTACCCTGCTGGTCACAAGATCTACTCACGATCCCCAAATATATGAATCGCATTGATCGGGTTACAAATCACGTTTCAGAGCATCACGATCTTTCTGCTCAACGGGTGGCGCTGCTACCTTCAGTGAAACAATCCCAGGGCGTAGACTAAGCTCTGCAAATAATAAAAAAATACCGTTTGTTGACCAAGGTTTTGTTCCCTAGCCGTCTAGGTTGCACAGCCGATATTGTTCTGGTCAACCCCTCAGCCCCACCACATTTTGACTGTGGTGGGGCTGTTGATATTTAGGTGGCGGTGGCACACTGGGGATGAACCATCAGGCCCAGGGCCAAGGGGACGCCAGAATGATTCGCATGACGCAGGGGCAACAAGTGGGAATCCTCGGGGTTTTCCTAGCCTGTGGCCTAATTTTTGCCACCGGTCGCCCGGCGGCTGCCGTTCCCGTGGAGCTAGTGCAAGAGCAGTTGCGGCAGGCTGTCTGTTTAAATCAGTGGGATCTATCTCTTGATCTCGTCGGCATATTGATCGCAACCCCAGAACTGACCCCCGAGTATCGCAACAACTTAGTGCAATTTCGCCAGCGGCTCTACAGCCTGCAAGATCAGCAGCAGGCGGTGAGAGTAGTGGGCTGCAGCGACGTGACCGCTGCGTCTTTAGAAGCCCTATTCAATTCAGAGGCGGCATCTGGTCTTAACTGGCGAGAGGCGATTGACGGGGTGCGATAGCAATCATCCCGCCGCAAGACCTCAGCAGAGGGCAGACTTGGGGCACAATGAAATCAACTACGGCCACAGGAGCGTCCCCTTTGACTTCTATGCCTGAGCAGCCCATTACCCTCTCGATGAAGACCGTGGTGCTGCTAGTCCTTGTGATTCCCCTGCTGCTGCTGATTTGGCAGTTGCGGAGTCTCGTTGTGCTGCTGATGATTTCTGTAGTGCTAGCGGCCTCGGTGTCGCCCTTGGTGAACTGGGCCGAACAGCGCCGGGTGCCCCGTTGGTTGGCAGTGGTGATGATTTACCTCACCGTTATCGGCGTATTGGTCGGGGGCGGTCTGCTAATTGGCCCGACAATTTTTGAGCAAATTGAGCGCTTGCTCCGGCAAATCCCGGTGTCGCTCAAGAGTGTATTTAACGCCGCAGAAGCCTGGGTGGTCAGCCTCAGCGATACCCGGCCCGAGCTGGTGGGCCAACTGTTTGATGAGGTGCTGGATGTCCAGGCCGTCACCCGCTGGGTGATTCGCTCTAGTCAGCAGCTCTTGATTCGCTCCTATGGCGTCACCACCGGGATTTTGGGCGGCTTTTTCAGCGTCATTCTGGCCCTGTTTTTGTCGGGATACATGCTGGCCGACAGCCGCACTCTGATCCGCAACTTGGCCCGACTGCTGCCCTATCCCTGGGATGAACGCCTCACTGCCCAGGTGCGTCCGGTCAGCACCCGCATCGGTGGCTACATTCGGGGCCGACTGCTAGTCTCTGCCCTATTGTCTGTGGCGACCACAGTCAGCCTCGGTGCCCTGGGACTGTCAGAATTTGCGTTGGGTCTCGGTGCGATCGCAGGCGTCACCAACCTCATCCCCTTCCTCGGCCCCTTCCTCGGCGCAATTCCAGCCCTAGTTGTCGCCGTGTCCCAAGGGGGCTGGACATTTCTCTGGGTGATTTTGCTCTACGTGATCATCCAAAACGTTGAAACCTACGTGCTAGATCCCCTGTTAGTGGGGTCTTCCGTCGGCGTCCATCCTCTCTATCAACTGCTAGCTGTGCTGGGCGGCACCCAAGTTCTCGGCTTAATTGGCGCGCTAATTGTCCCCCCCTGGGTCGCGGGCGGAGCAGTCTTACTCGAAACCCTCTACCTCCAACCCAAACAGCGCCGCGAAGATCGCCGCCGCCGCAAACCCGCAACCGAAAGTATCACCGAACCCACGCCAGAATCCTTGCCAGTTCCCTAGCGCTGATTCGGGGAACTAGCGTTATGGATGGTTGTTGAGAGTCCAATAGCCAATAGCTAACAGCCAATAGCTAATAGCCTATCTATGCCACCGACGACGACTCTGGCGCAGTAACCGCCACTTCGTCCAGGTGGAGAATATCCTGCCGAGGATTGGCGTAGCTGACTCGCACGGCGAGTCGTTCCCCTAGCTCCACCGAGCGGTTGAACCGCATGGCCAGTTCTAGGCCCAAGTCTTCTAAAATTACCAACCCCAGGCCATCGTGTTCCCGCAGCCAGCGCAGCATCATCGCCTGCCATACGGTATCCTCATTGCGCCGCAGGTACTCTAACGCCCAGTACCGCTTGGTTTGGCGCTCTACCAGCACCGTCTCGTAAGCGGCGGAGCTCACCCCTTGGGTTAGTTCCATCATTTCTTGGGCGGTAAAGGGCAGATCCTCACCCCGCAAATGGGCTTTGAGCTGAAAGTGGGCCAGCAGGTCGGTATAGCGCCGAATCGGTGAGGTGACCTGGCTGTAGCCATTCAGCCCCAGGGTGGCATGACGGGCCGGAACCACGCCCATCTCGCTGCGGGTCATGCAGCGGCGAATGGCGCAGTCGCGTACCCAGCCGGTCGGCAACTGCATTAACTCTTCGTCGGACGGCAGCTCTGGCTGGGGCTGGCTGCGAAACGGGATGGCGAGGCTGTGTTCTTCCCCATAGCGGGCGGCGACTTCTCCGGTCAAAATCATCAGCTCCGCCACCATCAGCCGGGCGGCGGAATCGTCCAGCACCTGAATGTCAATGGTGTCGTCCTCAACCTTGATTGAGGTTTCTGGCATGTGAATGTTAATCGCCCCCTGCTGCTGCCGCCAGCTTTGGCGCAGTTGGGCGCTTTGGGCGAGGGCGGTGAGTTCGGGTTCGGCCCGCAGCCCCAGCTCCAGCATTTCATCAACGTCTTCGTAGGTGAGGCGGTAGGTGGGCTTAATTTGGCTGGGACGGATGCAGTAGTTTGCGATCGCACCAGTTTCATCTAACACCACCCCAAAACTTAGGGCACAGCACACCTGGCCCTGGACTAAACTCATCGGCCCAGTCGCCAGCTCCGTCGGGAACATCGGCACTGTTCCTGTGGGCAAATAAAGCGTGGTGCAGCGCCTGCGGGCTTCTAAATCAAGCTCATCCCCCGGCACCAGCCAGCGGGTGGGGTCAGCGATGTGAATCCACAGCCGCTGCTGACCATTGTCTAAGTTTTCAACACTGAGACCGTCGTCAATTTCGCGGGTGCTTTCATCGTCAACGGTGTAGACCTTTAGATGGGTCAGGTCTAGTCGATTTGGGTCGGGATCGGGCAGGGGATTGGTGAGGCAGTGCTGGGCCATTTCAAGCACCTTATCAGCAAAGCCCAGGGGCAGTTGACTGCGCCGCAGGGCCAAGTTTTCGTGGGGACTCCAGAGACCCAAATCCACCAAAAGCTCGAACGCGGCTTCCGCTGTAGAGCTGCGACCCAGGGCCGTCAAGACTTCCTGAGCAGCCGCCCGCTGATTGGACTCTTCGCCAAAGGCAGCATAGCGCTCTAGGGCTTCTAGGCGAGGGCGGTCAGTTTTTTGCCATTCTAGCGATGGATCGTCAATCGCCTGCCTCAGTCGGGTTAAGAATCCCTGCCAAGCTTCCTGGCGCTCGGCCTCCCGCTGGATTTGATGCTGCAGTTCTTCAACTTGACTAGCAGACCGGGTCTCGTAGCGATCGCCCTTCTGCTTGAAAAAGATCTTGTCTTCTGACAACAGCCGATGGGCCGCATAACAGGCGGTGGGCGTCTGCTCAGAAAAGAGCAGCATTGCCAAAGCTGCTGGGTCGGTGGATTCTTCGGCTTCGCTGAGGAATTCCCAAGCCACTTCTAGGCTAGAAGGATCCAGCAACGGCTCGACCGTGGTCAAAAACTGAGGAATATCGCTGGGGTTGTAGTCGCTCCCCGGCACGTCAAACGTGACCTGGCGGGGATGCAGGGTGTGAGATAGCCCTTGTTCATCCACCACCACCCAGTTTTTTTTGCCTTCTGGGCGGTCTGCCACCGCAAGGCGTGGGGTTCCTTGCCACCGAAACTCAATCAGGGTTCCTTTATCCACTGCCCCACGCCCTCAACAACACCTCACGCCTTAGCCTAGCCCAATCG
>PXDR01000506.1 GCA_003566335.1 Cyanobacteria bacterium T3Sed10_344R1 | reverse complement strand
GATCGCCTCACCGCCCGCACCATTGACCGCTACCGGCTGCTCAACCCGGTAGTGGAGTTTTTAGGCAATGACCGGGTGCGGGTACAGCTCGACTTGCTTGACCTAGTGCTGGAAGAAAAAGCCGAAATTCAGATTGATTCAGGGGTAGCCATTGTCAACGGCCAAAGCCTCCAGCTGATTGACCCTGACCTACTGGTGGACGGCAGTCCGGCCCCCCAGATGCTGGTGCGGGAGTTAATCCGCACGGTCAATACTCGCTTCAGCCTGCGCCGGTTTGAGGCAGCGGGTCTAACCGCCCGCGTGTTAGATCTCGGCGTTAGTGAGGATCAACTGGATCTAGCGGTCTTCTTGCGGCTAGAGCCCTCAGCCGCCCTGTTAGGCAATCAGCCCTAGGCCCTCGCTATGCTGGAGCTAGTCATGCGTTCAGAGGACTGCCGTTGACCTTATCTTCTGCCTCAGCCAAAACCGTTTACCACGATGGCCTGTTTGCTCGGGCCTGCATTTGGCTGTTAACCCGCAAGATGGCATTGGCGGTGGGGCAGGGCAGTCTACGGTCAGGCTACGACGGCTTCGTCGAGGTCTCGACCCGGATTATGTCGGGCCGCACTGCCCCCGAGCAGCGGGCGATGGTCAGCCAGGTGCTCGCCTCCCTGGTGCCCGCCCCGGTGCTGTGGCTGATTCGGACGGCGTTTTCCCCCACGCGCTGGGTTTGTGAGTCTAATGCTTGGTTTGCCACTGTGATGTTTGAGTGGCTGGTCGGCCCCTGTGAAGTGAAGACCGTGGAAGTGCCGACAGCGGACGGGGTTCGCCAGCAAAATAGCGGCGTTCAGATCAAAAAATGTCGCTACCTAGAGGCCAGCGGCTGCGTCGGGCTCTGCGTCAATCTGTGTAAAGTGCCCACCCAAGACTTTTTCACCCAGAAATTTGGCATTCCCCTGACCATGACCCCCAACTTTGAGGACATGAGCTGCGAGATGGTGTTTGGTCAACCGCCGCCGCCCCTAGAAACCGAGGACGCCTACAGTCAGCCCTGCTTGGTGCAAGACTGCGACACTGCGATCGCAACCCATCCCTGCCCCAAAACCCGCCAGGGAGATAATTTCAGCTAATCTCAACCGCAGAAACTCTGGCGTAACTGAGTCCTGCCTAGCTAATCCACAGCTGTTCTAACGTGAACGGGCGGCTGGAGTAGAGCACTACCGCACCGATTTCCGCTGCACTCACCGTGAGCAGATGCTCTGGCAGCGGCCCCTTGCCGGGGGCGAGGGTGCGGCTACAGCGATGGGCAAGGCGGGGGCCATTGGTGCTGAGGGCGGTGATAGTTACGGTTTGCGCCCCACGGACTTTAGCCCGCACTTGGTGCAGAGCCGTCTGGCCGACAATTTTGATGCTGCGTCGATTGCCGGTGGGTACCAGCACCAGCGAATCCGACTCCGACCGGAATCTGGGATTAGAGGGAGAGAGGGCCGTGGCGCTGTCAAACGTCAGCCCTTGGTCGCTGTATTGATCCGTCACGGACTCAAAGGGCCGCAATTTAGACCAAGTCAGCGATCGCCAATCCAGCGCAACTGGACTAGCAGTCCTCTCGGCGTCAATGAAGTTGGGATGTGGCCGACTAAACTCAGAGTGGGGAACAGCAAGTAGTTGCACGGGGGGTTTCCCTTATGTCTATATGTATCTACATAAGAGATCCGCATTTTCCTGGAGAAAATTCCATAAATCTGTGGCAATTTCTCGGGTGGCCCCAACTTTTTTGTGATTTGCCTGCCCAGACCCCCAGTTTGGCGGCTGAAACAGGCCTTTTGTAACCAATTGATGAAGTGGCTAGGGCCAGTTTTGGGCGTTAGCGCTGCGGGTACCCGATTCCCCCTCCCTATTTTTCTAGGCGCACCGCATACCACTGGATGGTTTCTCCTGGGGCTACGGTCATTTCGCAGTGGGTATGCATGAGGTGATGGGATTGATCGGTGAGGGTAGATAATTTCTGCACATCTCGGGGCAGCTGATCGGGATGGGCCACAATCAGCTGTTGTAGCCGCTCCAGCAGTTCTGCTGGGGTGAGAAATTCCTCGGCTGCTCCTGGAGCCAGCAGGACAAACATATCTTCTTGAAACATCAGTGCGTCAGCCATGGGGGTTTCTTCGGAGTTGGGTGGGTTGAACGGGATGTCTAAATTAAGCTGGGATAAAGGGAGGTTACTGGGAACAGGTTTGTGCGATCGCCACACATTCGGCAAACGTGGCGTTGGTCTTGATCGCCTGAAAGTCTAGATGGGTGAGGGTGGCCCGAAAGTTACGCTCCCGTAGCGCCTGCACCAGGGTTTCCCGGCGGGGAATGTCCATCTTGCCGTGGCGACCAATTTCGCCTAGGGGATAGTAATAAGGCGGCATATCTGCCTCGGCCTGCATGATTTTCAGCAGCTTTACCCGTTTCTCCCAGCCCCAGCTCGCCGCCAACATTTCCATCTGCCGTAGGGTGCCGACATGGTGCAGCGGCCCCAGCCACATCGGGCCGCTCCGGGTCATATAGCGCGGTTCTGTCTCTGCCGTTGTCGAATCTGCCGCCGGACAAAGCGCCCGGCCCAACTGTCGCCAGCCGACCGTCTGGTAATGGCCGCAGTCATGACAGTAGCCCAGAAACCCGTACTGATCTGAGTCCCAGGGTTGATCCATCACCAGTCGCACCATCACCCGATGCACCTGACCATTGAAAATGGAGAACACCGGCTGCACCTGCATCCCCTTCGTCGCCGCCTGCTGTAGCAAACTGCCAATCAACAGCCGCAGCCCCTGCTCATGTACCGCCGGGTGGGCGCGGGCATAAGCGCCGTAAATTTGCAGGCTGTGGTCAGGGTTGTGCCCCCCCGTCGTGCGGGTATCGGTGCTGGTCAGGTACAGCAGCCCGCCAATTTTGGTCGCCCACAGCGCGGTGGAGAGATAGGGGGCCGCCCCACCAAAACAGTCCACATCCACTAGGTCATAAAAATCCCGCTGCTGGTGGCAGCTAAAAAAAATCTGGTTGGCGTCCTGGTGGGTAATTCGATAAGAGCGCGATCGCATCCCCACCGACAGGTTTTTGGCCAAAAGCTCCTGAAGTTCGGGGTTACCTTCATTGGCCCAAACCCAGTCGGCATCGGCCTCAAGCTGGTAGCGCAAGGGCCGTACCCCACAGCCCGTCATCACATCCAAGACCCGCAGTTGTCCCCGGTTCATCTTGTAAACCGCTGCCGCCAACACTGCCAAATCTCGTCCCACCTGACTCTGGGGCCGATAGAAGGCGTTGTCGATGTAAAACGTGGCTTTTCCTTCTTGATACCAGCCCGGTTCAAGGCTCATGAAGACAGCACTTGGGCAAGATCATCCTCTAGACTAGCCTGATCTCGCTTCGTCAAGACGAACACCTCTTGCACCGTCTTGCCTTTGCGGGCAATTAACTTAAACCCGCCCAAAATTGGCACCGAGACTCGAATTTTGAGCTTCGGGGCATGGCCCCGCACCCGCTTAATTTCTCCAGGGGTGACGGTTTCAATCCCAGGTCGCAGCACCAGCCGCTTCAGCACCGGAATCAACCCTGGGATATGGGTGGAATGGTTCCAGACCAACCGGCCTTCCTCTGCGTCGTTTGAGTCCTTGTTCTTGGAGTTTTTTGGGGGTGCCATGGCTACGCCTGCTCTAGGGGAGCCATGGTCAGTCCAGCCCGGCTGAGCTGGCTGTGGTACAGCTCCGCCTGCTCTAACGGCCCCACCCAGACAATCGCCTGGCCCTGGTTGTGGATTTCATAGGTCAGCTTCCAGGCTTCGTCGTAGTTCATGTTGGGCACATACTTTACCAAGCAAGCGGCCACATGCTGAAAGGTGTTGACATCATCATTCAACACAATAATTTTGTAGTTGGGGTAAGGCTGGCGGGTCGTCTGTTTGGTTTTCTCTGGGGTGATGGTGGGGGCTGCTGTGGCCGCCCGAGGTTCTACGAGCCCGTCGAGATCTTTCACCAAAGCCATAACTTTCCCTACTCGCACATTACAGAACAACGACAATCTGGCTCCAGTCTATCGAGGGATATGGGGGGTTGGCTGTAAACCCCTCCGGCTGATTCAGGCAGGCCGTGAAGATCTGCGATGATGGGGGGCGAATTGAGTCGCGTAACTCAGCAGGTAGACAAGCCAGCAGGCAAGCCAGTCAACTGGTAAATCAATAGGCTGGTAAATCAATAGGCAAGGGAGTGATGAAGGGGTTTTCTTCCCAGGGCAAGTCGTCTCAGTCCCCGCAGTGGGGGCTACAGCTGTTGGACAAGTCGCCGCGTTTAGGGTGGGGGCTGGCCTTGGTGTGGGTGCTGGGGCTTAGCTGGCTGGCTTTTGGCTGGCAGTTGGGGGCGGTGGGGTTGGTGGATGAAACCGAGCCGCTGTTTGCCGAAGCTTCCCGCCAGATGTACGAAACCGGTGACTGGATTACCCCGGTTTTTAACGGCGAACCCCGCTACGACAAGCCGCCCCTGGTCTACTGGCTGATGGCGATTGGCTTTCACCTGTGGACGGTGAATGAGTGGACGGTGCGACTGCCCTCAGCCCTGGCTGCGATCGCCATGGTGGCCCTGGTGTTTGCGACCCTGCTGCGGTTTGGCCTGCCCCGACCCAACCTGATTCCCCAGGACGAAACTGAAGCGGGACTGCGCCTGCAACAGCGGCGGACAACGGTTCGCTGGGTGACGGCCTTGGCTGGATCTGCGATCGTGGCCATGACGCCCCAAACCATTGCCTGGGGTCGGATGGGGGTGTCGGACATGCTGCTGACGGCAGGCATCGTGTCGGCATTACTGACGTTTTTCTGGGGCTATGCCACCCCGCGTGAGCCCCAGAAGACCTACTGGTATTTGGCCGCCTATGGCTGTTTAGGACTGGCCGTACTGGCCAAGGGGCCGGTCGGTCTGGTGCTGCCTGGGCTGATTGTGATCGCCTTTGCCCTGTATGTGGGGCAGTTCCGGGTGCTGTTGCGGGAGATGCGCATTCTGCCGGGGCTGTTGCTGGTGGGGGTGATGACCTTGCCCTGGAACCTGCTGATGGTGATGGCTAATGGTCAGGACTACATTGACTCATTTTTCATCTATCACAACGTTGAGCGGTTCACCAGCGTGGTGAATAACCATGCGGCCCCCTGGTTCTTTTACTTTTTGGTGGTGGCAGTAGGGTTCTTGCCCTGGTCACCGTTTTTGCCCTTGGGGATGGGGCGGCTACAGTTTTGGCGCTGGCAGCACTGGCGGCAGCAGCCTCGGGAAACCCATCTCGGCATTTTTGCCCTGATTTGGTTCTGGGTGAT
>PXDR01000300.1 GCA_003566335.1 Cyanobacteria bacterium T3Sed10_344R1 | reverse complement strand
CAGCAGCAGCACTACGACGGCGACCCGTTCAAGATCCTGGCCGACTGCCTCGCCCCCTATAAACCAGTGAAGCTGCCCCAACTGCCCCCCGGCATTGGCGGTCTATTTGGCTTTTGGGGCTACGAACTGATCCGCTGGATTGAACCTACCGTGCCTACCCACCCCGGCAGCGACGACGACCTGCCCGACGGCCTGTGGATGCAGGTAGACAGCCTGCTAATTTTTGACCAAGTGAAGCGCAAAATCTGGGCCGTGGCCTACGCCGACCTGCGCCAAACCCAAGACCTACGCCAAGCCTATGACCAAGCCTGCGATCGGGTGCAGCAGCTTGTGCAAAAACTCCAGTCCCCCCTCACCGGCGATCCCCTGTTGCAATGGTCGCCCCCCGACGGCACCGCCAGCGAACTACCCTACAGCAGCAACCACACCCAGGCCGAATTCTGCGCCGGGGTGGAGCGGGCCAAAGAACACATCCGGGCCGGGGATATTTTCCAGGTGGTCACCTCCCAGCGGCTGACCACCCCCTATGCGGGCAATCCCTTTGATCTCTACCGCTCCCTGCGGCTGATCAACCCGTCCCCCTACATGGCCTTCTTTAACTTCCACCACTGGCAGATCATCGGCTCCAGCCCCGAAGTCATGGTCAAGGCCGAACATGGCGAAGATCCCAACGGGCCAATGGTCGCCACCCTGCGCCCCATCGCCGGAACCCGCCCCCGAGGCAAAACCCCCGAAGCCGACGACGCCTTCGCCGCCGACCTGATGCAAGATCCCAAAGAAATTGCCGAACACGTCATGCTGGTTGACCTAGGCCGCAACGACCTGGGCCGGGTCTGCCTCAACGGCAGCGTCACGGTGGATCAGCTGATGGTGATTGAGCGCTATTCCCACGTCATGCACATCGTCAGCAACGTGATCGGCCAGCTCGACCCCAGCAAAACCGCCTGGGATCTGCTGAAAGCCTGCTTCCCGGCGGGCACCGTCAGCGGTGCCCCCAAAATCCGGGCCATGCAAATCATCCACGACATCGAAGGCTGTCGTCGCGGTCCCTATTCCGGGGTCTATGGCTACTACGACTTTGAAGGTCAGCTCAACAGCGCCATCACCATCCGCACCATGATTGTCGAGCAGCAGCCCGACGGCCAGCACCGGGTCAGCGTCCAGGCCGGGGCTGGTCTAGTCGCCGACTCAGAACCCGAGCGGGAATACCAAGAAACCCTGAACAAAGCGCGGGGCATGTTAGAAGCCATCCGCTGTTTGCAGAAGTGATAAGGGACTCGCAGAGAAATAAGGTGCCTGCTCCGCTGTTCGGGCTTCGACAAGCTCAGCCCGAACGGTTACGAGTCCGGTCACCCTGAGCTTGTCGAAGGGTCTTTAGAGGTCTCTGTGATCCTAAAATTTAGGACTGACAGAGCACTAAGGCAGCTGAGCCAGGGCCGCATTGTAGCGCCGTTCGTTGGCTTTGACCGACTTGTCTAAATCCACCACTGGGTTGGGATAGTCCACGCCCAGGGTGAGGCCAAACCGCTTTTGCTCCACCGACTGCAGCGTCCAGGGCTGATGGACTTTCTTCGCGGGCAGATTGCCCAACTCCGGCAGCCAATGCTTCACATAGTCGCCGTTAGGGTCGTAGTCCTTCGACTGCTTGGGGATGTTGAAGTAGCGGAAGTTGCGGGCATCGTTGCCCACCCCGGCGGTGTAGTTCCAATTGCCGTAATTGCTGCACACGTCATAGTCCACCAGCAGCGACTCAAACCATTCCGCCCCCATGCGCCAGTCGATGCCCAGGTTTTTGGTCAAAAAGCTGGCGACGTTCTGCCGACCGCGATTGGACATAACGCCAGTGGCGGCCAGTTCCCGCATGTTGGCGTCCACTAGGGGAAACCCCGTGCGGCCCTGTCGCCATGCCTCAAACCGATCCCAGTCCTGCTGCCAGTCAACCTTGAGACCGCGAATGCCGCTGGGATAAAAGATGCGATCGCAATATCGAGCGCAGACAAACCGAAAGTAGTCCCGCCACAGCAGCTCAAACACCAGCCAATAGGTCGAGTCATTCTTCACCCGCTCCTGCTCGTACTGCTGCACAGCGGCGTAAACCTGCCGGGGCGACAAACAGCCTAGGGCCAACCAGGCAGAAAACTTTGAGGAATAATCCGCCCCCAACATGCCATTGCGGGTTTCTTTGTAGCGGCTAAGGCAATCACTGTCCCAGAGGTAATGCTGTAGCCGGGCCAGCCCAGCGGTTTCGCCGCCTTTAAACCCCAAAACGCCTCGGGGATCAGCCTTGGGTGGCTCAATCCCCAGACCCCCTAAGCTGGGCAGTTCCCCTGACTCCACGCCCTCCGGCAGGGGCGGCAGTTGGGTCGGGGTGGGGAAGGGCGGGTACACCGCCCAGACCTTTTCTACCTGCTTGCGGAAGCGGGTAAATACATCGGGCAGTTTGCCCAGGGCAAAGGGCAGGTCATCCGGGTGATAGAGGGTTGCGCCCCAAAACACTTCGGTTTTCACCCCGAGCTGAGCCAGCTTTGCCTCCACCGCTTGGTCTACGGCGATTTCCTCTGCGGTCACCTCTTCGTAGAAGTACACCCGGTCAATCTGGTGCTGTTTAACCAAGGCCGGGATGATGTCTTCGGGTTGGCCTTGGCGCAGGATTAGGTCACTGGAATGCGATCGCAACTTAGCCCGCAAGTCCGCCCAACTTTCCTGCAAAAACTGCGCCCGAAACGGCCCCGTCTTGGCAAAGCCAAACTGCGTTTGACCAAACTGACGGGGATCAATGCAATACAGCGGCAAAACGTGGGTCGCAGTTTCTAACGCTCGATGCAGCGGCTCGTGATCATGCAGCCGTAAATCATTGCGATACCAAAGCAGAATACGCATGACGCCAGAAAATGCCCCGCAAAAATACTCAGTGCTGCTAAATCAACGGAAATCACCTTGAACTGCGATCGCATCGGATATAGACAAATTGCTATGCTTCATTGTCATAACCCCACAAGAATCGTTAAGGTGGTGAGAGTGCTTGACTTAAGTTAACAATACACAAGTTAACAATTTGTGGCCGGTTAATTGCGGTTCTCCAGACCCTGCTTCCCCAGGGCCTTTTCAACTCGAAGCTTAGTACCGCAACTTAATCCACTCCACTGCGCATTCTGCAACCCATTTCCACCTCGTCGTTCCTTTTTTCGATTCCTAGAACTGTCCTATGGCCGTCAAAGTTGGTGATTCCGCCCCCGATTTTCAGCTGATGTCTCAAAATGGCGAAACCATTCGCCTGAGTGACTTCAAAGGGCAAACTGCTGTAGTGCTCTACTTCTATCCCAAAGACGACACCCCCGGCTGCACCACCGAATCCTGCAGCTTTCGCGACAGCTACGAAGACTTTGCCCAAGCTGGCGCAAAAGTCATCGGCATCAGCAGCGATTCCGTCGCCTCCCACCGCCGGTTTGCCGCTAAACATGGCCTGCCCTTCACCCTGCTGTGCGACAACGACAGCCAGGTGCGCAAGCAGTACGGCGTCCCCGGCAGCTTGCTCGGCCTACTGCCCGGTCGCGTCACCTATGTGATCGACAAAGACGGCACAGTCCGCCATATCTTCAATAGCCAGTTCAACCCCAAGGCCCACATCACCGAAGCCCTGACCGTGCTGAAACAGCTTCAGCAAGCCAGCTAACTCTGCGGCGGTCTTGCCTCAGTCATAAAAGTCACAAACCCAAGCCCAGCGCCCTCTCCCGACTCAATCCCTGGAGAGGGCGCTGTCTTGTATGGGCGCGCTGTCAGTGGCCGCAGTTCTGATCCCCTTCATGAACCTCCAAGTCTTTTCTCTGGAATTGGGCTGCTGGGGACTGATGATTATAGGGAAGCCACCGTTTCAAGGGTTTTCCAGAATGATTTTCCGATTTACTTCACCTCAACTTGCCCTCATCGGCCTGAGTCTGACGGGTCTACTGGCCTGTTCGCCGCCAGAACCGGAAACGTCTACGTCCACAGAACCACCCGCCACAGAAACCCCTGAGGACACCACTGACACCACCGACGCCACAGAAGCTGAAGACTCTGCCACGGCCCTAGCCCCAGGCCGCTACTGCTATGGCCTAGATGACGGTGTTTTGGGGGGGGTGCTGCGATTAACAGTTGACGACCAGCAGCAGGTCACGGGCGACGGTCTGTTTTCGATCCAAAACCCTGCGGAGGGGTACTTCACGTCCTACGTTCAGAAGTTTGAAGGCACCCTAGACCAAGGCGAGGTTGATCTGACCCTGACGACCTGGATTGAATATGACCAACAGGAAAGTTCAGAGACCTGGCAAGTCACCCCAACTGCCGTGGTGCAGGATGCCGATACGCGCTTAGATGCGATCGACTGTGCCGAGGCCAGCCTAGGCTTTCAGGATGAAGACGGCTTAGAGGCCGCAGATTTGCTAGATGCGCCCACGGTAATCAACACCGAGACCCTGCAATTCGAGCCCGGCACCAGTCAGGCCGTGGTTGAGAACGGAGTGGTGCGTGCAGAGCGCAATCGCTACCTCATCCGGGCTGAAGGCGGCCAGCAAATGCTGCTATCGATCACCGCAGTGGAAAACAATGCGGTCTTTGACGTGATTACCCCCAGCGGGTTGATTTTGACCCGAGAAAGCACCGAAGCGGAGCTATTTCTGCCCCACACCGGGGAGTATCAAATTTTAGTGGGAGGCACCCGAGGAAATGCGGGGTATCGGCTATCGGTCGAGATTCCGCCGCTCTAACCTGGAACCCCGAGACGATCCTGACGCTGACCGACGACGAAAAACATCGTCAAAAGAGCCCGCGCTACCCCGTTCAATTTTCCCGAGGTAGTGCGCTAAGGTTGGGGGAACTTATGAAGTTTTGTTGCTTCAAAACTGTCTGAAGCTAGGGATTCCCTGGCTTCAGGCACCGTCTCTTGGATGGTTCACTGCAATCAGGACGTTTCCCTATGGTTCGAACTCGTAAAACCCACCGCCGCCAGCAGCGCTGGTGCCTTGGTCTGATCTGGGGTGCGATCGCAGCCTTTAGCCTCGCCCTGCTGTCTCCTCAGCCTGCGATCGCCAATGAAGGGGGGGTTGTGGGTTTGGTGCAAGAGTCCTTTGAGCGGATTGCCAACTCGTCTCAGGTTCCCGATCTATTTTCAAACGCAGACTCCCCTCAAACCGCTAGCGTCCGGCTAGATGGTCGCACCCTGTTTTCGGTAGCGGCCCCCAGTCAACGCAATGGCGGCCAGGATGGGGTGTCGGCCCAGCAGCGCGCCACCGAAATTGAGCAGCGCTTACAGCAGGTGGCCGAGCGGTTTTTAGCCACT
>PXDR01000374.1 GCA_003566335.1 Cyanobacteria bacterium T3Sed10_344R1 | reverse complement strand
GCCTCGGCTGCCCCAGGCGCTGCGGATTGTGCAACAGTCCATCGACACCAATCTCAGCCTGGAAGAAATGCTAGCCCTGGTTGGGTTTGCCATGGATTTAGAGTCTGACCAGTTTCAGATGGTGATGCTGCCAGGGCGGTTTAGCGAGCCAGGGGAATATTTGGCTAGCTACTGGATTCAAGATCGCCAGGGCATTGATCAGATGATGGGCAAGTTCTTTGACACCCAACCGATGACCCTGGTGTCGGACAATACCAGCAGTAATCGGCTGCGGATTGCGGTGCAAAATGCCTCAACCCACTCTGGTGTGGCGGAAGAGGTGGCGGCCTACCTGCGCGATCAGGGCTATCGCAATGTCTATGTGGTGCAGGACTGGTCGAGCACTTTATCCGGTAGCCAAGTGATTGCTCAGCGAGGCAATCTAGACAGCGCCCGTACCCTGCAAACTGCCCTGGGGTTTGGGGATGTGGTGGCGGATTCTACTGGTGACCTATCTTCTGACCTGACGATTCGGGTAGGAGATGATTGGCCCCAGCAGCAAGAAGATCTCAGTAGTCAAGATCGGGCGGCGTTGGGTCTCGGGTTTTAGGGCTGTTTCTTTGGGCTGTTTCTTTGGGTAGAGCGCTGCGATCGCACTGCCAGATATTCTGAGGAGTAGCTTGATGTTTGAATTAAAATTGCGATCGCAGCGCCCTCCATGCCCAACCCTTCTGCCCCGATCTCCTCTGAAGCTTCTTCCACCCTGAGTCTCTGGTGGTGGCTAGTTGGAGGGCTAGGCGTTCTACTTTTAGTTGCGCTGGGTTACTTCTACCTCAAGGGTGGGCTGCGATCGATCCCAGAACATGAGGTGACCAACTCCCCCAGCATCGACAATCCAGACTTTGTGGCTGGACTAGTTGGGCTAACGGGGGCCGTCACCACAACTGGCAACCTAATCGGCTTTTGGCGCGAGATCGACCAAATCTACGCGGCACGCACCGACGCTATTCGCCGGGCCGAGCAACTGGTGCAGTACGAAACCTACTTCATGACCCCTGGCAAACGGGCCGATGCCTTCGCCGATGCGGTGATTGATCGTGCCCTAGCTGGGGTCACCGTTCAGCTGCTGCTAGATCACCAGGGTAGCCAAGATATTTCCCAAGACTATTGGCGCAGGCTCAAAAACGTTGGGATTGAGATTCACTTCTTTCGGCAGCCCGACTGGCGGGCACCGCTTGAATACAATTCCCGCTCCCATCGCAAGCTGCTGATCATTGATGGCGAACAGATCTTTATAGGCGGCGCAGGCATCTCCGACTATTGGGATGGGACAGAATTTGACCACGACACTGCCCCTTGGCTCGACTTTGAAGTGGCCTACGAAGGGGAAATCGTCACCCTATTACAGGGTAAATTTTGGCAAAACTGGGCCTACACTGGCGGCACCGTTGACCTCAGCCAATTCAGTAAAAATGGTCAGGTCTCCCAGACCGAAACGCCCCAGGCAGAACCGCCTCAGGTAGACACCCCTCAAGCAGACTCGCCCCAGACCTTGTACATCACCGATGACACCTCCACCCTCAACGAGTCCCCCACGCGGATGCTGGTGCAGTTGAGCACCCTGGCCGCCCAAGAACGGCTGTGGATTGGCAGTCCCTACTTTGTCCCGGACAGCAACACGACCCACGCGATGATTCAGGCCCAGGAAAATGGGGTCGATGTGCGGGTGCTTACTATGGGAGCTGCAACCGATAAACCGATGGTGCATTGGGCCTCTCGGGAACTCTATGGCCCGCTGTTGCGAGCTGGGATCACGCTCTGCGAGTACCAGCCCAGTATGATGCATGCTAAGTTCATCTTGGCCGATGACGACTGGGTCAGCACCGGTAGCGCTAACCTAGACCCCCGCAGCTATTTCCACAATGATGAGCTGAACGTCTCGGGCTTTCATGCCCCGTTGGCTCAAGCGGTTGAGCAGTTTGTGACCGACGCCATCGCCGACAGTCAATGCCTCAGCTATGCTGACTGGCAAGCCCGGCCACTTCTAGAAAGACTGGCCGGGCGCTTTGCCCTGCTTGGCAAGAACTTGCTGTGATCTGCTTGCCGTGATCTGTGGGTTCAAATCTGTGGGTTCAAATCTGTGGACTCATCGGCTTAAGCCCAAATCAGGCACTGTTGCAGGGGGCGTTCCTCCTATTGCACCTGGGGTTGATAGCTGAGCTTGCCACTGACCTAGCTCTGTCTGACGGCAGTCAGCCGACTCTAGCCACGAGCATTCTCTGATCAGGGTTGTTCGGGGTGAGAGGCTGTTTGAACAGGGCGTCCGCGAGTCATCTAGATCAGACTGACTCGGAAAATCTCCTGGTTTCTGACCTGGCTCAACTGCTTATGAGGAGTTGGGAGATCCTCGACAGGCACCTTTAAAGCAGCCTCTAAAACATCCCCTTGGGGACTATCTTTCAACCGCCCTTTTATCTTTATCTACAGCCTGCATGGATGCTTTAAGCCAGCTGATTCCTGACAGCCCAATTATTTCCTTTACGATTCTGCTGCTGGTGACCTTGACGGTGCCGCCAATTTTTGAGCGGCTGCGGTTGCCGGGGCTGGTGGGGCTGTTGGCGGCTGGGGTGCTGTTGGGGCCAGGGGGCTTGAATCTGCTCGACCCCACTGGTGATACGGAAAAGCTGCTGTCAGATGTGGGCAAGATTTACCTGATGTTCGTCGCGGGGCTAGAGATTGACCTGCGGGAATTTCGCAAAACCCGTAACCGCTCCCTCAGCTTTGGGCTGGCTACTTTTGCGATTCCCTTAACTTGCGGCACAGTCCTCGGTCGGGTTTTCGGCTTTGGCTGGAACCCGTCAATTTTGATGGGTTCCCTGCTGGCGTCCCATACCCTGCTGGCTTACCCGATTGTGCAGCGGCTGGGGGTGGCTAAAAATGAGGCCGTTACGGTGACGGTGGGGGCGACCATCTTTACCGATATTGCGGCGCTGCTGGTGCTGGCGATTTGCGTGGGCATCCATGCCGGGGAGTTTTCCTATGGGGCCGTGATTTTTCAGGTGGTGGCCCTAGGACTCTATGCCGCAATGATTTTGTTTGGCCTGGACTGGTTGGGTAAGGTTTACTTTCGCCGCACGGGGGATGAGGAGGGCAACCAGTTTCTGTTTGTGCTGCTGGCGGTGTTTTTGACCGCGATGGGGGCACAGCTGATCAATATTGATCCGATTGTCGGCGCGTTTTTGGCGGGGCTGGCGGTGAATGATGTGGTCGGTGATGGGCCGGTAAAGGAGAAGGTGGAATTTGTCGGCGGGGTGCTGTTTATTCCCTTTTTCTTCGTTTGCATGGGGCTACTGCTGGATTTGGGGGTGTTTGCCCAAACCCTGACCAGTAATTTGGCCTTCACCCTGGGCTTGGTGGGGGTGTTGATTGGCAGCAAGTTTCTGGCCAGTCTGTCAATGAAAGGGCTGTTTCGCTACAGCTGGACAGAGTGCCTGAGTATGTGGGCGCTGTCCTTGCCCCAGGTGGCGGCAACGTTGGCGGCGGCCTTGGCGGGTTTGAATGCGGGGTTGATTGACCTGTCGGTGTTTAATGGCGTGATTGTGCTGATGCTGGTGACGTCAACCCTGGGGCCAATTTTGACGGCGCGGTTTGCTAGTCGGCTGCCGTTGTCTAAGGGGACGGCACTGGTCTTTGGGGAACCCTGGGAGGCCCAAAGCTGTTTGCTGCCGTCCTACGGGGGCAACCATCCGTTTACGGTGGTGGTGGCGGTGTCTAACCCCCTGACTGAGAAGTATTTGATTGAGATGGGTGGCTTGCTAGCTCAGCATGAGGGTGGGGTGCTGGTGCCGCTGGTGGTGGCCCAGGCTCATGTGCACATGGACGAGCCGATGCTGGATGCGGCGTTGAGTAACAGTGACCAGCTGCTGCAGACAGCCCAAGACCTGGGCCAAAATTTGGGAGTGCAGACCCGGTCGCTGGTGCGGATTGATGATGATGTGGCCCAGGCGATTAGCCGCAGCGCTAAGGAGCAAAAGGCGAGTTTGGTGTTGATGGGCTGGAGTCCGGCGACTAGCCTGCGGGCGAGTTTACGGGCGCGGTTGCTAGGCACGATTATTGACAGCGTGTTTTGGTCGGCCCATTGTCCGGTGGCGGTGGCGCGGCTGTTGGTTGAGCCGAAGGACATTCACCGGATTTTGGTGCCGGTGAAAATTTTGAGCGCCGGGACGTTGCGGACGGTGAACTTTGCCCAGCTGTTTGCGGCTACCCACGCGGCAGAGGTGACGTTACTGCATGTGTGCGATCGCAGAACCCCAGCCGACCAAGTAGATGCCTTTGAAAACCAGCTTAAACAAGCGATTGCCCAAACCCCGTCTCCGGCATCCTGCCACTTTAGCTTTCAGGTACATGACGATCCGGCCCAGGCGATTGTGCGGGCGGCTCAGGTGTTTGACCTGGTGGTGTTGCGCTCCATGCGCCGCCGTACCGCCGGGGGCTTGGGGGTGAGCGATGTCACCCATACGGTGATTCGGGAACTGGACTGCTCAATGGTGCTGTTTGGCGAGCCTCATTCCTAGGGACTGCCGTGACGATTAGGGGCCGTGACGATTGGGGAGAGTGCTCGACTGACTAGATGCCGTAAATCCAGATAATCAGCAGCGGCGTGATGATGGCCATGATTAAGTTGAGCGGGCCGCCAATCCGGATAAAGTCCATAAACCGATAGCCCCCGGCCCCGTAGACCATGGTGTTGGTTTGGTAGCCGATGGGGGTCATAAAGCTGTTGGAGGCGGCAAAGGTGACGGCATACATGAAGGCCAACGGGTTCAGGCCCAGCAGTTGCCCCACCTGCCCGGCCACTGGAATCATCAGCACTACGGCGGCATTGTTGGACAAAATTTCGGTTAAGAGTGAGGTGACTAGGTAGAACAGCGCTAGCACCCAGTAGCCAGATAAGGTTCCCCCAGCTTCCGCTAGTTGGGTAGCGAGCAGGTCGGTTGCCCCCGAGTTTTGCATGGCGATGCCGAGGGGAATTAGGCCCGCTAACAGAAAGATCACGTCCCAGCGGACGGCCCCGTAGATTTCGCCGGGTTTGAGACAGCCGGTAATCACCATCAGGGCCACCCCAGCTAGGGCGCTGACCAAAATCGGCATCCAGTCCAGGACGGCGACGAGCACAACCCCAACCCCAATGGCGAGTGCGATCGCAGCTTTGTCACGTCTTAGGGTTTCTACGTCTTGCTGGGCGAGCACCAGCAGTTCTCGGGTGGTTTGCAGACCCCGCAGGCTGTCCTTTGGCCCCTGCACCAGCAGCAGATCGCCAAATTTCAGCGGCACTTGCCCCAGGCGCGATCGCACTAATTCTTGACCGCGTCGAAT
>PXDR01000466.1 GCA_003566335.1 Cyanobacteria bacterium T3Sed10_344R1 | reverse complement strand
CGTCATATTGCCAAAACTGCGCCAAGTCCAGGGGCGATGGCGGTGGTGGCGGATTGACCGCAGCCTCAGTAGTGACTGATTCTGACTCTGCCGCTACTAAAGATGAATCCAGCTCTGGTGAATCAGGCTGCGATAGCGTGGGTTCACTCCCTTCCTCAGCAAGTTCCCCTACTTGGGTAGCCGAATCTGCCTCAGTTGCAGAACCCTCAGCCGCCTGCTGTCGCCGCCGTTGGCGCAGGGCGTCTAAAATCTGGGTCTGGGTGCGGCCCCGCAACTGAAACAGCACAAACGGATCTTCTCGAAAGAAGTCTCCGAGCTGGTAGTACACCGCCGCGATGTGCTTACAGGGATTTTTCGGGTCGGGGCAGTCGCACTTGGAGTGAACATCGGAGAGAGTAAACGGAAACAGATTCAGACCGTTTGCCGTAAACACTGATTCAATATTGTCCGGCATCTCCCCCGCCAACAGCTGGGCTGAGTACACCGCCTGCTGGGCCATGGTGTCAATCACAAAATCCCAGTCTTCATCGGTAAACGGATCAATCCAGATCGACAGCCGATAGGGATCTGCCGCCGTGCCCTGAACCTGGGCCGCAACCTTTGATCCCTTAAAGGCCAGGCTGCGAATATGCCCCTCACGGGCGTATTTACGCCCCCGCTCTAGCCGCTTCTTAAACCGATAGGCATTGAGCAGGTCTACCCACTGCTCAACCCACCAAGCTTCTTGATCGATGGTGTAATCTGCCGCCATTGTGCCCCCTAGTCTGAGTCAGAATGGCGATCGCGAATCTGCTCGGTCTCCGGGCAGTCGTCCGACACAATCAGCTCATAGTCGCCCTTGGGCACCGCCGCCAGCTTGCGGGTAATGCCACCAATGCTGTCAATTCGGACAATTTCTTCCCAGGAAGACACCTCGTCATCTTCTTCTAGCTCGTAGCGCAGCACCACTAGATCCCCTTCAATGTCGAGAACCTGGGCACGCTCAATCCACCGCTGCTGATCCCGGAGGTAAATCCAGACCTCACGACCGTCACAGCAGAACTGATAGATTTTGCGTTGCAGCATGTCGTGCTTCTCCTCACCAAAGAGTGCTTTGTTGCGGTTCGTTACAGCAAGAATATTCAAGACGCTCCCAATATTGCTAGGGGACTGATGATGTGGGGCTGAGAGTCAGGCTGGGCTACCCCAGGGTTAGCCTATCGCTCTAAACACAAAATGCCCCAAAACAGGCAGTCAAAACTGCTGTGGGGCAGGCGCAGGCATATTTCATAAGCACTGAAGCACCAGACAGAGCGGGGTTAAGCTCATTAAAGGTGGAATTGCGGGTTTTGAAAAGGGCAATGACCGATCTGATGGCATTTAATGGGGTTGGTTCATTCTAGCAAGTCTAGAATCCACTGCTGGACTTTAGCCCCAGATTCCTGTCCTGGCTATTCTCGGAGCCCCCCTCGAAGCCCCCTCGAAGCCCCCGGAGATCACGTTTAGGAGATTCACGTTTATGCTGCTGCACCTCAGCACCTGGCCCGAAGTCGAAACCTACCTCTCCCAGTCCCGAGGGCTGATTCTCCCGATTGGCTCCACAGAGCAACATGGCCCCACGGGGTTGATTGGCACCGACGCCATCTGTGCAGAGGTGGTGGCAAAAGGGGTGGGAGAAGCGACCCATGCCCTAGTGGGGCCAACCTTTAACATCGGCATGGCCCTACACCACACGGCCTTTCCGGGCAGCCTCAGCCTGCGCCCCAGCACCCTGATCGCCGTCATCCTCGATACCCTCAAACCGCTGATTGCCCACGGGTTCACCCGCTTCTTTTTTATCAACGGCCACGGCGGCAATGTCGCCACCCTCAAAGCCGCCTTTGCCGAAGTCTACGCCGCCGCCTATGACCTAAACCGGCCCGAGGTTCGCTGTCAGGTGGCGAACTGGTACATGGCCCGCTCGGTCTATCAACTGGCCAAAGCACTCTACGGCGACCAAGAAGGCTCCCACGCCACCCCCAGCGAAGTGGCCCTGACCCAATACGCCTATCCTGAGTCGATTAAAACGGCCCCGCTAGACCCCCAAGTTGCGCCCAGGGGCTTCCCGATCTACAGCGCCACCGACTTCCGCGCCCACTATCCCGATGGCCGCATGGGCTCTAACCCGGCCCTGGCCACCCCCGAGCACGGTCGCCAACTGTACGAGGCAGCGGTCAAGGAACTCAGCAACAGCTACCTCCAGTTCCTAAACGCAGAATAGTCGCAGCCAGACCTCGGAGGTTTTCAAACTCGACTTTAGCCATTAGCGCGAAGGGCCAGAGAGCAAAAGATGAAGAAACTGGAGCCAAGCCTGACCAACCCGGTAGGCTTAGCTCCAGTGTTATGTAATTAAACTCATGCTGAGTCTACCAAACGAGATTGCAGCCGTGTTGGCTCCATTCCAGGGGCTGTTTGCCCAACAGCGCAGTTGGCAGAAGGCGCAAACAATGCTGGTGGGAGCGATCTTATGTCAGGGCAACCGCACGGTCAGTCGGGTCTTGCAGGTGATGGGCCTGGGGCAATCGCCGCAGTACGGGAAGTACTACCGGATGCTGAGTCGGGTCGGCTGGAGCGGGTTAGCCGCCGCGCAGACGCTGTTGAGCCTGATTATCCTGGCATTCCTAGGCAGCCAAACGGTGGTGATTGGGATTGATGACACCTTAGAGCGTCGGTGGGGCAGCCGCATTTGGGGGTTAGGCATCTACCGCGATGGGGTGAAATCCAGTCGCACTCACACCATCAAAAGCAGTGGGGTGCGATGGCAAGTGATGCAAGTGTTGGTGCGCCTGCCGTGGTCATCTCGGGTGTGGGCACTGCCGTTTTTCAGCTTGATGGTGCCGTCTGAAGCGACCCCACGGGGCAAGCGGGCTTATCGCAGCAGTTTGGACTGGGCCATCGTCATGGTGCGGGTGGTGAGTCGGTGGTTAAACCGCTACTGGGTATGCGTTGGGGACGGCAGCTATGGCAATGCCAAGTTTGGCTGGGCCTGCCGTCGCCACGGGGTAGCCTTAGTGGCCCGATTGAATTGGAGAGCCAATCTCTATGACTTTGCACCCACGATGCCGGCCCGCTATCCCGGTCGTCCCCGCACCAAAGGGGTGCGCCTGCCCTCGATGCAACACCACCTCGAACAGCTCCAGTTTGAGTCGGGAACCTTCCACATTCTCCACTGGTATGGCGGCCACCAGGCGCTGCGGCAATTGGTCACAGGTACGGCGGTATGGGATGTCGATGACTATCCCCCCTTGCCCTTGCGTTGGGTGTTGGTCATTGACCCCACTGGAGCCCAACCCCCCACTGCCTTGTTCTCCACCAGCCTCTTGCTTAGCGCACCTCAGATTGTCGAACTCTACGTCGCTCGCTGGAGCTTGGAAGTCACCTTTGAAGAAGCCCGGGCTCATCTGGGGGTGCAATCCCAGCGCCAGTGGTCGAAAGCCGCCACCACTCGCACCACCCCAGTGCTATTGGCCCTCTTCTCCTTGGTCTGCTTGATGGCCAACCGTCTCCATGCCCTCACCCCACTCCTGCCACACACCACCGCTTGGTATGACAAGCCAGAACTCACCTTCTCCGATTTATTGTGGGCGGTGCGAACCGCTCTCTGGCGCACTCGGGTAGTTCCCCGACCCGCTCTCAGCCCTGATCCGGCTTTATCCCTGGAGGCAGAGCGCGAACAGTTGATTCAACTGCTCGCAGCCTCATTCTGATTGGCTAAAGTCGAGTTCAAAACCTCCGAGGTCTTTTCTTTGTTTGGCGCTAGTTCAACAACTTTATTCTGACTGTGCCTCAGGACAGCACGGGCCGAGCGGACTTAGGATCTGGCAGCTTCATGGAAATCAGGCCCGCTGCCAAAATCAGCAGGGTAGAAAACCAGAGACAGCCCGACAGCCCATAGAACTGATAAATCAAGCCCGACGCCACCGTGCCCAGCAGTCGCCCACCAGAATTCGCCATGTAATAGAAGCCCACATTCAGGGCCACATCCTGATCCTCGGTGTAGGCCAGCACCAGGTAAGAGTGAACCGCCGAGTTAAAGGCAAAGACAATGCCAAAGATAATCAGCCCGCCGGTAATCACATATTCCGGGGGAACCCCAGAGAGAAAGGCAATTGCGATCGCAGCCGGAATTCCGGTGAGGGCAAACGTCCAGAACTGAATCGTCTTTGCCTTGGGGGCAAGCTTGGGCTGGCCCTTCTTCTTCAGCAACTGCGGAGCCATAAACTGCACAAGGCCGTAGCCAATCACCCAGCAGGCCATATAAGTCCCCACCTGCCAGAAATTCCAGCCCAGGCCCACCTCCGTGTCATAGAGAAACACCGGCAGCGCCACCACAAACCACACATCCCGGGAGCCGAACAAAAAGAACCGCGCCGCCGACAGAGTATTGATTGCCCGACTTTTGGAAAAGAGTTGCCGGAAAGACACCTTCTGACCAATCTTGCCCATATCTCCCGGTAGCATCCAGCCCGTGCACAAAATCCCCACCAGCACCACTGCCTGCACAAACAGCGCATTGCTATAGCCGAGCCAGGTCAACAGGGCTGCCCCCACAAAGAACCCAACCCCTTTCAGCGCATTCTTAGACCCCGTTAGCACCGCCACCCACTTGAACAAGCGGGACTCCGATTCCTTTGGCACCACTAAGCGAATGGCGCTCTTAGAACTCATCTTGGTCAAGTCCTTGGCAATTCCGGCGAACGCTTGGGCCACCATCACATAGGCCACCTGCCCCGCCGTTGGCCAAGCCTGGTTCAGCAAGCCCAGCATCACCAGGGCAAAAATCTGCAAGCCAATGCCGCCATAGAGAGTCAGGCGCAGCCCCGCCTGGGAACCAATCCAGCCCGCCAAGAAATTGGTGACCACCCCGAATATTTCGTAGAACAAAAACAACATCGCAATCTGAAACGGGGTGTAGCCCAACTGATTGAAATGGAGCAACACCAGCATCCGAATCGCCCCATCGGTGATCGTGAATCCCCAATAGGCGGCGGTGATCAGGATGTAGTTTTTGAAGTTGGATTGACTGGCAGCGACGGATGAGGACATGGCTGTTGGCTGTTGAGAATGGCTTGCTAGGCTGGCAAAGCCTTAGCAGTCATGACTTCGCGAATGCTGTTGTGTGGGTTGGGATCTGGGCAAATCCTCTTCGGCTAACAGCTAACAGCTAATAGCTAATAGCCAACAGCCCTTACCCCCGCGCTACTTTCCTCGCCAACTCCACCATCCGATTCGCATAACCCCACTCGTTGTCGTACCAGGCCAGGATTTTCACCAGGCGGCCGCCGGAGACCTTGGTCAGGCCGGCATCGAACACCGATGAGCGCGGGTCGTGGTTGAAGTCGATCGACACCAGCGG
>PXDR01000072.1 GCA_003566335.1 Cyanobacteria bacterium T3Sed10_344R1 | reverse complement strand
TCGGCTTCGGCGGCAAATTCCATCGGCAGCTTGTTGAACACGTCGCGACAGAAGCCGCTGATGATCATCGACACCGCATCTTCTGGGGAAATGCCCCGCTGGGCAAAGTAGAAGAGCTGGTCTTCGCCGATTTTAGAGGTAGAGGCTTCGTGCTCAACCTGAGCGCCTTTGTTCTGCACCTGGATGTAGGGGAAGGTGTTGGCGTTGGAGCGATCCCCCAGCAGCATGGAGTCGCACTGGGAATAGTTCCGCGCCCCGTCAGCTTTGGGGTTCACCTTGACCAAACCGCGATAGCTGTTTTTCGACTGTCCTGCCGAAATTCCCTTAGAAATAATCGTGCTGCGGGTGTTTTTACCCACGTGCACCATCTTGGTGCCGGTGTCGGCCTGCTGGTGGTTGTTGGTCAGGGCCACAGAATAGAACTCGCCCACCGAGTTATCGCCGATGAGGACGCAACTGGGGTATTTCCAGGTGATGGCCGAGCCAGTTTCCACCTGAGTCCAGGAGATCTTAGAGTTCTTGCCCTGGCACAGACCCCGCTTGGTGACAAAGTTATAGATGCCGCCCTTACCGTTTTCGTCGCCAGCAAACCAGTTTTGCACTGTGGAATAGTTGATGCTGGCGTCATCTAAGGCCACTAGTTCTACAACAGCAGCGTGGAGCTGGTTGGTGTCATACATGGGGGCAGTGCAGCCCTCCAGGTAGGTGACGGAACTACCTTCTTCGGCCACAATCAGCGTCCGCTCAAACTGGCCGGAGTCGCCATTGTTAATCCGGAAGTAGGTGGACAGATCCATCGGGCACTTCACCCCTTTGGGGATGTAGACAAAGGATCCATCGCTAAAGACTGCTGAGTTGAGGGCGGCAAAGTAGTTGTCGCCAATGGGCACGACAGAGCCCAGATATTTTTCAATCAGGTCAGCGTGATCTTCGAGCGCCTCGGAGATAGAGCCGAAAATTACCCCGGCTTCCGCTAGCTTCTCTTTATAGGTGGTGGCGACGGAAACACTGTCGAAAATGGCGTCTACGGCGACATTGGCCAGACGCTTTTGCTCCGACAGGGGAATCCCCAGTTTCTCGAAGGTTTCCAGCAGGGTGGGGTCTACTTCGTCTAGACTACCCAGCTTTTTCTCCTGCTTTTTGGGCGCAGAGTAATAAACGATGTTTTGGTAGTCGATGGGTGGGTAGCTGACGTTTGGCCAAGTGGGTTCAGCCATGGTCAGCCACTTGCGATAAGCCTTTAGCCGGAATTCCAGCATGAATTCTGGCTCGTTCTTTTTGGCCGAAATCGCCCGCACAACGTCTTCGCTCAGACCCCGTGCGATCGCATCGGCTTCGATATCGGTAACAAACCCATACTTGTAGGGCTGACTGACAAATGACTGAACGCTAGCACTCATAGGATTGTCTTAAGGGGTTAGCTGAGGTCAACGGTGAGAGGCAAACAATAAAGATTAAGCAGGCGGCCAGTTAACCCTGAACCGCCCAGGGAGAGCAACCTAGAACTTGCTGGTTTCTTCCCGAATTTGGTCAAAGGAAATTTCCTGGGACTTCCCGGCGAAGGGATTGTCTTCAGTTAGGAACAACATGCAGTGGCATTCATGCCGCTCTTGCATAGGGACACAGGGGCAGTTCCAGAAGGTGGACTTCACCTCGGCTTCTTTATCTTCGTAGTGCCGACAAGGACAGAGGGGCGCACCCAGATCATCCCGGTGCTTGGCTAAACCTTCTACCACCACTGCCGTCACCCCAGGATCAGCACAAAAGTAGGTGCCGGTACGCTTGGCGTAGCCTTGGGCAAAGTTGCGGAGGATTTCGAGACTCTTGTCAGAGGCTTGAGTGGTTTTGTTCTCAGTCATGAAGACGCAGTGGTGTAACTACCCGATAATTCTATAATTAAAGCAACCTTTAAGTTGCTTAACTGTCTTTAGCTTAGTTTAACAACAGAAAAGTTGTCAAAGTATTTTAAGGTTGGTTTAGACGGGGCCGCGCGTTCTCTCAGGACGCTTGGCCCAGGCTCTTAAGCCCTAGATTCCTAGACCCAGATTCTCAGACCCTGACCCGCATTCTGCGTAAGCGCGATGGCATCGGTACAGCACTCTTCCACCAAGCACGATATCTTGCGGCACCTGCTCAAGCAGGGGCAGGCAACGGCTCAGGAGTTGGCGGATCATTTGCAGGTCAGCCCCCAGGCCATCCGCCGCCACCTGAAAGATTTAGAAGCCGAAGAGCAAATTGAGCATCAGGTGATCCATGCGGGCATGGGGCGACCCAACCATGCCTATCAGCTCAGCCGCAAGGGTCGGGATAATTTTCCGGCTCAATATGATGAGTTTGCCCTGTCCTTGCTAGACACCCTGACAGAGACGGTGGGAAAGGAGCAGGTGGGCACGATTTTGCGCAAGCAGTGGGAGCGCAAGGCGGTGGACTATCGCCAGCACCTTGGCTCGGGGTCATTGCCGGAGCGGGTAGCGGCGCTGGTGAAGCTGCGGCAGGCTGAGGGGTACATGGCGGAATGGCATTCTGTTGAAGCTGAGGGCGATCAGGATCGCCAGAAGTTCGTGATTACGGAATACAACTGCGCTATTTCCCACATTGCGGAGTCGTTTCCCAGTGTGTGCGGTCATGAGTTAGAGATGTTTGCGGTGGCGCTGCCAGATTGCTCGGTGGAGCGCACCCACTGGCTGGTCAATGGCGAACATCGCTGTGGCTATTTAATCCAACCGGCGTAATCGAAATTGCCGGGGGAGGGCGGGTTTTGATTGGGATCGGTTGGTGCGGTGGTGTTACGGGTGGGCTAAACCCGCCCCTACGGGGGGCTCTGCCTTGGGGTGGGATTAAATTGGGTCGCCCCTTTTTCCCGGTGCCCTCTTCCTTCTTATTCCCTTTTCCCTGTCTTTTATATTCTTTGAACCATTTCCATGTTTGACCAATCTGTCCAATTCCTCACCTCCGAAGAATCCGCAGCGGTGGATCAGGCGTTGATGACGTCGCCGGAGAAGTTTTTGACCCGGCTGACGCTGTCTACGGCGAAGCTGTTGGGCTTTATTGCCCAGGATTTGGGTAAGTCGGTGGAGCAGTTATCGACGCCGGAGATTATTGCCTGGTTTGAGGCTGATGCCAAGCGCAAGCGGGAAGGCGGCGTCAGTGCAGCGGTGCTGAAATGGCAGTCGGAGGATCTTGAAGATCTCGACAATGCTGAGTAGCGCTGGGAAATCGGCTCGGTAGTGATTGTCTCTTTCGTCTGCGTCAAGCGCATTCCAATCAAGGCCGTAAGCAGCCAAGTTCATTTCTCCGGCGCTTTGCAAATACGCCCGCTTCCCTGGGCACAGCTAGGGAGAGATTGGACTCAAAAGCTGTCCTAGGGCTCGCAGGTCTTCTGCCGTGCCCATGCTGATGATCAGGTCTTGGGGATACAGGTAAGTATCGGCATCTGGCCCCACGATTAAACTGCCGTCTTGGCGGCGAATCGCCAACACTAACGCCCCGGTTTGTCGCCGAATTTTAGCCTGGCGTAGGGTCTGGCCAATTAGGGGGCAGCTTTCTGCTGTGATCAAAAATTCTTCGATGTAAACCGTGCGCTGAGCGCCGCTGAGAATGCCGTCGATGAAGCTCACCACCTGGGGCCGCAGGGCCGCTGCTGCCATCCGTTTGCCGCCAGTGATGTAGGGCGACACCACCACATCCGCTCCGCCCCGCCGCAGCTTTTGCACTGCTTCTTCGGTACTGGCCCGAGCGATGGTGTGGATATTCGGACAGAGGGTTTTGGCGGACAGAACGGTGTAGAGGTTTTCGGCATCGGACGGCAGGGCCGCCACCAGGCAGGCGGCGCGATGAATCCCCACCTTCACCAAGGTTTGGTCTTCGGTCGCATCCCCTTGCTCGGCGATATAGCCCATCTGTTGGGCCTGCTGAATGATGTCAGCATCGGCATCCACCACCACAAAGGGAATCCCCTCTGCGGCAAACTCTAGGGCCACCTGGCTACCGGTGCGGCCCAGCCCACAAATGATGTAGTGATGCTGTAAGGAGTCCATAAGGCGGCGGCGGCGATGGAGTTGCAGCCCGGTTTGCAGATGCCCTTGCACTAGGGCTTCAGTCACACTGTTGAGGATATAGGCAATCACCACCACTCCCATCAAGATCAGCACAATGGTGAAGATTCGCCCCCGTCCTCCCAAGGGGTTGATTTCCCCAAAGCCAACGGTGGCTAGGGTAATCACCGCCATGTAGGTGGCATCAATCCAGCTCCAGCCTTCAATCAAGCGGTACCACAGCACACCAATCAAAACGATGCCTAACAGACAGAGGCAGCCACCGATCAACTGTCGCCGCACCCGCAGATATTCAGCTTCAGCCCTAGCCCAGACATCCATCACAAAACAACCCACCCTCAGGGCGTAACAGGAGCGCTGAGCACGAAATGCCGCTATTGGCTGAGTTCGTCTTGCAAAATCTGGCCGTAGATCTGAGTTAAGTACGGTGTCATGCTGTTGTCTTCAATGCCATAGCCGAGGCTAGTCCAAGTGCCTGAGAGCATTTCTAGCACCCGATCAATTTGGCCATCGGCTAAGAGTTGGGCTAGATCTAATCCCCAGGCGTCGGCGTCAGCCAGCCAGCGGTAGGTGACGATGTCTTGGTACTGGGGCTCGAAGCTGTAGGGAGCCCAGGGCGTGTACCATCCTGGCGGGTTGGGGTGGTACTGCTGAGCTTTGGCTTCCCAGGTGGTGCTTAAGAACTGGTAGCGTCCGGCGGCGGTGGTGCAATCCCCGGTGTTTGGCCCGGCGACGATGGTGACGCAAATATCGGGATGTTCGCTGAGGTCGCTGATCTGCTGACCGCCGTACAGCACTTGGTAGGGCTGGGGCAGGTTCGACTCGGCCATTGAAATGGTGCGCAGTAAAGCCCGCAGGTGGGGATCGCCGCCCTGCATGACTAGGGGGGCCGGGTCGCCGCCCCATTCGCCGCCGGGTTGCAGGCGCGGCCCTGTATTTGACCAATGGTTGATCGTCCAGGCCACCCCCAACATCATCAGGGCTGTAATCAGCAGCGGCCCGTGGTCGTCTTTTTGCCGTTGAGGCGCAGAGTCGCGGTGAGTCAAGGGGACACGTGGGAAAATTCTGGGGTTATTCTAGCGCTTTGCTTCAGGTTGGCTGCCTGTTTCTGGGATCTCTCAGGCTTAAGGGCAAGGCTGGACAAAAGCTGGCGATGAGTTGCCTAGGGTTGTTTTCCTAGCAAGCCACGAATTTCGCGCAAAAGGGGAGATGGGGTCGCGACGCGCCGCTGCCAGAGCAAGCCGTGGCGGGGGCCGAAGATGACGGCCAAAATAAACAGCCCAGAGGCTACTAGGACAATGGCGGGGCCAGAGGGCAGGTTA
>PXDR01000526.1 GCA_003566335.1 Cyanobacteria bacterium T3Sed10_344R1 | reverse complement strand
CTGGTGAATCAGTTTTTCGGCTACGGTATCGCCAAAGCCGGGTAGGGGGGCGAGCTGGGCTGGGCTGGCGACGGCGAGGGCTGAGACGCTGGTGAGTTGCGATCGCATCAAATAGCCGTAGCGAGCTGCGGTCACCCCCGGCAGCAGGGACAGATGATTGATCGCGGTCGCCTCCTGGTAGCAATGGCTATACCAATGGCACAGGTCGCACCGACCGTGGGCAATGAACACCTCTGGGGCGGTGGGCTGGGCCAGGGCTGCCAAACACTGATCCAACAATTCTTCTAGCCGGGGTCGCTGGCGATCTAGGTCAATCGAATAATCGCCTTGGCGTAGGGCCAACCCGCAGGTTTCTGGCCAGCGCCCCTGCACCTGGGCCAACACCTGGGCGTGGTAAACCCCCACCACTTGGTAATCCAGCTTCGGCTTTTTGCCCAGCTTGATATCCACGGGCAGATAGTGCCAATCGCCCCACCGGGACGCCCCGGACTGACGAATCAGCAGGTCAGGACGGCTGACTAGGGTGACTTTTTCAGTCGGCAGCCAGCCCACGAGCACCCCGCCCTGGATCGCTTCAACCCCCTGGGCCATTAACGCTTCGGTGGCGGCTGCCCCCGCCATCCAGTCTTCCCGGCCATAGGCCGGACGACACAGGGGCGCATAGTCGGCCAACACGGCCCGGCGATGGTCGCTACTGTCCTGCTTCAGCTTTTGCAGATAGTCGCTGGGGTCATCCTTGAGACTGGGATCCCCATAGCGATCAAGAAAGGCCCGCCGTCCACAGCGCTGGTAGTGAAACAGCAGGCTGTCAGTCAGCCGGGGAGCCGTGGCGGCTTCGGGAGGCAGGGGAATAAAGGCTTCGGGGGGTGGAACTTTGGCAGGCAGCCGCCGCAGTGGTGCTGGCAGTCGATCACCAGCACCAGACGGTTGGGGGGCTGGGTAGCTAGCGGACAAGGCTCCTGGGGTGCCGAGGCGGTGAACAGACGCCGGGGAAAAATTGAGCGTCACAAGCGTCAGGCTGCCCCATCATGGGGGCACAAGAACACAAACGCTGAAGCGTGACAGGGGCAGGCATAGGCTGCGGGTTTGATCGGCGGGGACTGGTCGGCGGAATATTGACCCAGATCGATGGATGTCAGCGGTGCCCTAGGGATTACCCAAGACATTGCTCTCTCTGAAGTTATACCGCAATCTCTTGGCAAACGGCAGTATCGTAGAACGCCGAGCTCGCAGGGAGCCTACAGAGAAACCACCGAAAGCCCACAGATGGGGATCGGGTTCAGCCGCGAGGGAGAGGGCGATAGAGTGGAACTGGCACTTTTTCAACCCTGCTTTATGAACACCGCGAAAACTGCTGATCTGTCTCCCCGCACCGATTTGGTTCACTATCGTCAGCAGTTTCCGGCCCTGGCGGCCAAGCACTATTTCAATTACGGCGGTCAAGGGCCGATGCCAGAAGCTGCGATCGCAGCCCTAGAGACCACCCAACGCCAAATTCAGCAGCAGGGGCCGTTTTCTAACCAGGTCAACCGCTGGCTAGGCCAGCTTGGGGCTGACCTGCGCCAATCCCTCGGCAGCGAACTCGGGGTCGGAGCCGACACCCTCACCCTGACCGAAAACGTGACCGTGGGCTGCAACATTCCCCTCTGGGGGTTGGATTGGCAGGCCGGAGACCATATCTTGATGGGGGATTGCGAGCATCCCGGTATCATCGCCACCGTGCAGGAAATTGGCCGCCGATTTGGGGTGAGCGTCAGCACCTGCCCCCTGATGGCCACGGTCAACCAGGCTGACCCGGATCAGGCTGCCGTAGATGTGATTGCCGCCCATCTCCAGCCCCAAACCCGGCTAGTGGTGGTCAGCCATATTCTTTGGAATACCGGACAGGTGCTGCCTTTGACTGCGATCGCAGATCTGTGTCACCACCACCAACCTCGCTCCGTACTGCTGCTGGCGGATGCGGCCCAGTCTGTCGGCATGTTGCCCCTAAACCTTGAAGAAACCGGCGTAGACTTCTACGCCTTCACCGGCCACAAGTGGCTGTGCGGCCCAGCCGGAGTTGGGGGACTCTACATCGCCCCAGCTGCCCTAGACCAAGTCCGACCGACCTTTATTGGCTGGCGCAGCGTCACTAACGACAGCAGCGGTCATCCCATCGGCTTTCAGCCCAATGGGCAGCAGTACGAAGTCGCCACCAGCGACTATCCGCTCTATGCTTCGCTCAATAGTGCGATCGCAACCCATGCTGAATGGGGCAATCCTCAAGAGCGCTATCAGCGGATCTGCCAGCTGAGCCAAACCCTCTGGCAGCGCCTAGGCGAGCAGCCCAACCTGCGACCCCTACGCACCACTCCCCCAGACTCCGGTCTGATCTCCTTTGAAGTATTAGACAACGGCGAACCCAGCCCAGCCCTACACAAACACCTCGTCAACCAACTCGAAGCCCAAGGCAGCCTGCTTCGCACCTTGCTGTACCCCAACTGCGTCCGCGCCTGCCTCCACTACTTCAGCCTAGAAACCGAAATAGAGGCGTTGGTGGCGGAGATTCAGGAGGTGTTGGCTGTTTAGCTGTTAGCTATTGGCTGTTGGCTGTTGGCTGTTGGTTCAGTCATGTGCGGTTCTGCAAGGCTGTAAAGCTGAAAATTACTGATCTTGACTTGAGCTTTACTGAACTGTTGACCAAACCTGGTAGGTTCTATAGGGATCTTGCGTCTGATTTGGGCAGTCCTGCTTGCCCGTTGGGCTCTCTGGAAGGCGACATTGCTCAGCTCACAGACCCAGTCTTATCTTGTAGCCAACAGCCAATAGCTAATAGCCAACAGCCCCTTTATGAGCTTCTTAGAATCCGTCGTGCTAGGCATCATCCAGGGAATCTTCATGTTTTTCCCGGTGAGTTCTACCAGTCATTTGGTTCTGGCCCAGCACTGGTTTATTCAGCGGGGCTCTAGCCTGCCGTCGCCGGAAAGCCCGGAGATGATTTTCTTTGACCTGGTGGTGCATGTGGGCACTCTGGTCTCGATTTTGGTGGTGTTTCGTCAAAGCCTGAGTCGGTTGACCCGGCGAATCTGGCTGGATTTTTGGGAGCTTGCCCCGGAGTTGGGGTCTTCCCGAGGGGAGCGGATGAAGCTGCGGCTGTCGGGGCTGCGCAATCGTTCCCTGGTGTTTCCCAGTGGTCAACGGGTGGGGGATCGGCTCTACCTGCGGCTGGCGGTGCTGGGGATGATTTCTGTCTTGGTCACGGGGCTGATTGGGTTTCCGCTGCGATCGCTGTTCAAAGAGGTGTTTGCCCGCCCCATGGCCATTAGCGTCACCTTAGCGATCACCGGTATTTTGCTGTGGTGGACTGACCGCAAGCTGCGCCAGCATCGAGGGTTGCGCGCCCTGTCCCCCTGGGTCGCCGTGGTGATTGGCGTGGGCCAGGGGCTGGCGTTGATTCCTGGGCTCAGCCGTAGCGGTATGACCATTTCTTTTGCCCTATTCACCGGGCTCAAGCGGCAGTGGGCCGCAGAGTACAGCTTTTTCATTGCCTTTCCCACGATCTTGGGGGCAACCCTGCTGCAAAGCCTGGAGTTATTTCAAGATCCATCGGCGGGCCAGATTGGGCTAATGCCCCTATTCGTCGGCTTTGTGGTGTCGGCGGCGGTGGGCGTTGTGGCCCTAAAGCTGGTGTTGCACCTGCTGTATAAGGCCCGGTTTCGCTACTTCTCTTACTACCTTTGGGTGCTCGCGGGCGTCGTTGCGATCGGGGCAGTCCGAGGAACGGTCTGAGGATGGCTAAATCCAGCCGAGATGCTGGGTGATGCCCCAACTCAGGCCCAGCCCAGTCAGGGGCAGCCCCCACAACAGCCCCCAGGCCCAGATGCTATCCCAGTTGGCAATCAGGGTATCCACCCGCACCAGTAGTGCTGCCCCCACCACCACCAGGCCATAGGCAAAGAGCTGAATCCACATTAGCGACAGCACTGCCATTGAGGCCAAGCTCAGCACCAGCACGAAATAGCCCAGGTCAGACTGAAAGCCCAGCAACAGCAGGCGACGGACAGGTTTCCACAGAATGGTGAGGATGCTGGCTTTTGCGATCGCAAATCCTGCCACCCCAAGCCAAACGGCTGGGGCCACCCCTTGATGCTGTAAAAACCAGCCAACAGTGGCATAGGCCAACAGCAGCAGCCCCGCTGACACCAAGGGCCGTAATAAGCCAAGCTGTCGCAGTCGTGGGCTCATAGGGCTATCTTCTGGCGCAATGACATGAATCTACAGGCATGAATCTACAGGCATGAATCTACAGAGAAACTGGCCTACAAATTCGTCGAAATCGCCTGCACCGGACAGGCGGGAATGCATTGCTCACAGACAATGCAGCGCGAGCGAGTAAAGGTAAGCCGATAGGTCTGGGGATCTAGGGTGAGTGCCTGGGTGGGGCAGACCCCAGTACAGAGACCGCAGTGCACACAGACATCCTCATCCACGGCAATTTCGCGGTTAGCCAGAGAAATCGAAATCCCCTGCTGCTCTAGCCAGTCCAGGGCATCATCAAGCTGATCAATATCCCCCAGGAGTTCGACGACGAGGGTGCCGATCTGATTCGGTGCAACCTGGGCTCGAATAATGTTGGCGGCGACATTGAAGTCCTTGGCCAGCCGATAGGTGATCGGCATATGCACCGACCGTTTCGGGAAGGTCAGGGTAACGCGCTTCTTCATGGTGGAAGCCTCCAGAGATCAGCAAACCCAGGGCTTAGGACAGCCAGCCCAAGACAATCACCTGAGTCAATAAACTTCAAAGTATTAGACTAAAACAGGCTGACCCTGAGCCTTAAACAATCGCCTTTTTCAATTGTGACCTGTTTTTGTAATGGCTAGCGATTCCTCTTCTTCCACCAAGACTGCCAAAACCGCCAAGACTGACCCAGCCCCTAAGACTATTGGGCAACAAGTTCGCAACTTGATTTTGGTGACGGTGGCGACGGTGCTGACTGTGGCAGTGGTTTTGGGCTTTCAAACCCAGACCCCATCGGCGTCCCTGAGTACCCTGGCTGAGGCATCGGTGCCTCTAGACACTGCATTAACCAACGGCAAGCCTACCCTGATGGAGTTCTACGCCAACTGGTGTACGAGCTGTCAGGCGATGGCGGAGGACATGGAAGACCTACGCACCGACTATGGCGACACGGTGAATTTCGTCATGCTGAATGTGGATAACAGCAAGTGGCTGCCAGAAATGCTCCACTACCGGGTTGATGGGATTCCCCATTTTGTTTATCTCGACAGGGCGGGCGAAACGTTGGGGGATGCGATCGGTGAAATGCCCCGCTCTATTCTGGCGGAGAACCTAGAAGCTCTGGTGGCTCAAGCGCCTCTGCCCCATGCCAACACCAGTGGGGCGACATCAT
>PXDR01000581.1 GCA_003566335.1 Cyanobacteria bacterium T3Sed10_344R1 | reverse complement strand
GGCTTCTGGGCTGCCAGTAGTGACGGCGAATCAGCCCCCGTTTACGGAATTCCTCAGCTCAGACAGTGCGCTGTTGGTGAATCCAGAACGGGAGAGTGCGATCGCAACCGCCATGATTCAAGCCAGCCAGCCTCAGATCCGCCGTCAGCTTCGAGAACCGGGCCTCGCCGTAGCTGCCCGCTACAGTTGGGCCACCGCCGCCCAACAACATCTTGATCAATACCACCAGCTTTGTTCACAGTCAGCGCGCGCCATTGACTAAGAAAAATCCCGACCTAGTCAACCCTAGGCCGGGAACCGATGAATCTAATGAATACAAGGAGCTTGCTTGTATGTAATTTAAGTATCACAACCGGGGACATTCTCGTCGTACCCTGAGATACTTTCTATCCTTTGGATTTTAGTTGGCTTCAGCATTACAGCATTAGCTCAACCCGCTTGACGTAATCGCAAAATCTGACCGACCACCGCGAGGCTTTCTTCGTACAGCACGTCCTGACCCCAGCGCTGGAGCTGCTGCCCCAGCAGAAAGTCGGCCTTTTGATCCGACAGGGCCGTCACCTGCTCCGTGCGGCAAGCCTGGGCACCGCCCCCGGCCTCCATCCGCATACAGCCGGTGGTTTCAGAACAGAGAATGGTGCAGCAGTCCGCCTCTAGGTTGGTTGAGGTAATCCGCAGTCCAGTCAGGTCACCGCTGACTTCGCCAGTATCCGCCACCGGGATTGCCGCCAGCTCGGCCTCAATCTGCCGACCGTGGGGGCCGCTGAAGTAAATTTTCCGCAGGTCATAATCACCGCCTTCCGCCACGAATGATTTTGGCTGCCAGTCCAGCCGTCCGGCAAACCAGCCCAAAAACATCAGGGCTTGGGCTGCGTTGCCTTTCTCATAGTCAATGCTGATTTGATCCACTTCCATCAGCGACTCCCGGCGCTCAACCGGGTCAAAGGCAGCCGCAGTCAGCTCTTGCCAGGGGGACAGCCGGTGCCAGTTGAGGTCGGCAATGAAGGTATTGTCCTCAATCAACTCCTGCATTTTCACCAGTTCAGACTCGGCATCGCTGAAGTAGCAGGAATCGACAATCACGCAGTTACATTCATCCGACAGTCGCTGGAAAATCGCCTGTTCGGGGTTGGGGGTTGCCTTCCACCAGACAAACTTGGGCAGATCGCCAATCATCAGAGAGGCTACAAGCTGCCCCGCCCGCTCAATCGCCGCCTTATTGCCCCGCAGGGTGATGTATTCACAGCAGATCAAATTACTGCCGCTGCGCTTCTGTACTGGGCAGTAGGCGGACACCTGGGCTTCAATGCCCTGATCGGCCCCGAGGGTTGGGCAAAGGGTGATGACGCGGCAGGGATTGTAGGCTGCGATCGCTTCATTCAGCGAAAAGCCGCGAAAGTCGGGGTTGCTAATCTGCTGCTGTTCTGGCGAAAGCTGGTCATACTCTTTCCGCAGTCGAGCTAGGGTGCGGGGGCCAACCCGACCCGTGACCCGCAACCCGTAGGTGATTTGGGATTGGCGCACGGCTTCTTTGGTATCTGGGCCGTGAATGCCGTCAATCGGCCCTCGGTAAAAGCCCAGAGCGGCTAGGAGCTGCTGAAATTCTTCTGGCTCGTAAACCACCATGCTGAAGGTGGAGGCGCGGGTGGCAACGGGGGCAGACTTGCCGCCGTCCTGGCTGTGCCAAATATTGCGCAGTTCGTTTTCAATGTCGTCTAAGGAGATGTCCTTAGGTTTTTGGAGTGCGACGATTGGGGTGGTAGTCATAGGGGGGGTGGCTGTTGGTTATTGGCTATTAGCTATTGGCTGTTGGCTCTTAGCTAAGAAGCCCTGGGGCAGGATTTTGCTGAAGTCTTTGACTGGTCTTTGGGGGGAGTTGGTTATGGCGTGCTTAGCCTGAGAGGCGTCGCCAGCGGCGGCCATCGCGGTTGAGCAGGAGTTCGGCTTCCACGGGTTCCCAGGTTCCGGCTTCGTAGAAGGGGATGGCGTCGGGGGGGGCGGGGGCATCCCACACTTCTAGCACAGGGGTGAGGACGCGCCAGGAGGCTTCGACTTCGTCGCCTCGGGTGAATAGGGTTTGGTCGCCCAACATGCAGTCCACCAGCAGGCGGCTGTAGGCTTCGGCGCTGGCTTGGCCAAAGGCGGCGTCATAGCGGAAGTCCATGTCCACGGAGCGGGTGCGCAGGGAAGAACCGGGGGTCTTCACCTCAAACTTCATGGAAATCCCCTCGTCTGGCTGGATGCGCAGGGCCAGCACGTTGTGGTTCATCTGCTTGGCCGCAGATTGGAACATCAGATAGGGCACTTCTTTGAAGTGGATGGAAATTTCTGACACCTTTTTCGGCATCCGCTTGCCGGTGCGCAGGTAGAAGGGCACCCCTTTCCAGCGCCAGTTGTCTACGACGAGCTTTAGGGCGGCGTAGGTGGGTGTGGTGGATTCAGGGCTAGCCCCGTCTTCGTCCCGATAGCCAGGAACAGCCTTGCCTTTCATCCAGCCAGGGGTATATTGACCTCGCACCGCGCTGCGATCGAGGTTTTCGGTGTCGGCTAGGCGGGCCGCCTGAATCACCTTCACCTTCTCATTGCGAATGCTGTCGGCATCTAAGGAGTTCGGTGGCTCCATTGCCGTCAGGCAAAAGAGCTGCATCAGGTGGTTTTGCACCATATCCCGCAGAGCTCCGGCGGTTTCGTAATACCCGGCCCGACCCTCTAGGCCCACGGTTTCTGCCACGGTGATTTGCACGTGGTCAACAAACTGGCGATTCCACAAGGGCTCAAAAATGGCGTTGGCAAACCGGAACACCATTAGGTTCTGGACGGTTTCTTTGCCTAGGTAGTGGTCGATGCGGTAGATCTGCTCTTCTCGGCACACCTTTCGGACAATTCGGTTAAGGGATTGGGCGGTGGCGAGGTCTTTGCCAAAGGGCTTTTCAATCACTAGCCGGGTCTTTTCAGGGTCGGCCAGCATTCCAGCAGCCCCAAGCTGCTCAGCAGCTTCGCCGAAGAATCGCGGCGCAACGGACAGGTAAAAGGAGCGATTACCTCGGGTGCCCCGCTGGTCGTCAAGCTCGGCCAGAAAGGCTTTGAGCTTGTGGTAGCTTTCGGGGTTGTCGATGTCGCCGGAGCAGTAAAACAGCCCTTGGGCAAAGCTGTCCCACTCGGCTTGGTGGCCAATGCCGCCGCCGTAGTTCTCGACGCCGTCGAGCATATGTTCCCGGAAGTAGTCGTGACTCCAATCCCGCCGGGCGACGCCGACGATGGTCAGCTCAGGCGGCAATCGTCGCTCCCGCTTCATTTGATAGAGCGAGGGCACTAGCTTCCGCTGGGTGAGATCCCCCGACGCGCCAAAAATAACGAGAATCTGGGGATCGGGAATGCGATCTTGCTGGAGACCAACGCGGAGGGGATTTTCGAGCAGGCTGACCATAGGGGGGGAGTGGGTGGCGACAGGGTGGGGGGGAGAGCTGTTGGCTATAAAGCCCTTCGGGCATGGCTCGCTAGGCTCGCTAGGGCTGTTGGCCGTTAGCTGTTAGCCGTTAGATCGAGGGGGTTGGAGAAAGGGGAGTAGGGGTTTCTCTAGGATGGAATTGTTGGGGCTGGGGTGAGGGTTGTTGGCAGGGCTAGGACATATTGGTCAAAGATTAGGAACCAAATAGGAGTCAAAGAAGAGACCATCTTGTCACTAACAACTCTATCCAAAAGCTAATAGCCAACAGCTAACAGCTAATAGCCCTGTCTCAGCCCCACCTGCAAAGCCTCACCCCCTTACACCCCCTCTTTTATCCGCTCCTGAATAAAGGATTCCACCAGATTGACGTCTTCGGTGCTGCCGATGACGAGGGGGGTGCGGTAGTGGAGTTTGTCGGGAACCACATCGAGGATGGGCTGGGTGCCGGTGCTGGCTTTGCCGCCAGCTTGCTCGATTAGGTAGGCCAAGGGGGCGGATTCGTACAGCAGCCGTAGTTTGCCGTCGGGCTGTTTGGTGGTGCCAGGGTAGAGAAAGACGCCGCCCTGCATCAAGATGCGGTGAAAGTCACCGACTAGGGCTCCGCTGTAGCGGGAGGAGTAGCCTTCGTGGCGGTGGACGTAGCGGATGTAGTCCCGCAGGGAGTCGTCCCACTGCCAGTAGTTGCCTTCGTTAACGCTGTAGTTTGGCCCGTGGTTGGGCAAGCGAATGTTCTCGGCGGACAGAATGAATTCGCCTAGGCTGGGGTCAAGGGTGAAGGCGTGAACCCCGTGGCCGATGGAGTAGACCAGCACGGTACTAGGGCCATAGAGGATATAGCCTGCGGCAAGCTGATCCCGGCCATTGCTGAGCAGGTCGTCGCCGGTTTGGTTGGCGTCGTCGCCGACCTGTTGACGGATGGCGAAGATGGAGCCGACGTTGAGGTTGATGTCTACGTTGGAGGAGCCGTCGATTGGGTCGTATAGCAGGGTGTAGCGACCGATGGGGCAGTTCTCAGGGATGTAGTAAACGTCGTCCATCTCTTCGGACGCAAGGCGGCAGACTAGGCCACTTTGCTTAAAGACGGAAATGAAGACGTCGTTGGCGTAAATGTCCATGCGCTTGACGGATTCGCCCTGGACGTTGGTGCGTCCGGTAAAGACTAGGGCGTCTTCGACTAGGCCCGCTCGACTCAGGTGGCGGGCGACAAGCTTGCCCGCTAGGGCAATGCGATTCATCAGGGCGCTGAGGTCTTGAGCTTCTTGCCCAAAGCTTTGCAGCTGTTGTAGGACGTGGCGAGACAGGGTGGTGCAGTCTCGATCGAGGGCTGCTGCTTTGGTGGGTTGATAGCCTTCAGCCATATGTTTCTCCTGTGGGTTTGCAGGCCCGGAGGCGCTGCGGCCAAGCTAGCTGCGATCGCACTTCTCCGCATTCCAAAGGCTTTCACTGCTGGATGCTGGGAGGCTAGAAAACCGATCCCAGGGAGTTGTGTAAACAATCGACGGTCTAGTTTGACCTCCCCCATATATTAGGAAGCCATCCCAGTTCCACAAACTAACCTTTAGATGAACTATAGAAAATCTCAGGGTCAATCGGCTTAAAACGTAGCTCAGGCTACCTAAGCAGCCCTAAATGCCCTAAGGCACTGACCTAAAGCGCAGCGGCCACGCAAAGCATTAGCGCTTCAGTCCATTCCACCACTGCGCCGTAGGTATCCCCGGTATGACCGCCAAGCTGACGGTGAAACCAATAGCCGCTTAGCAGTGCGATCCCAGCCCCAGACATCCCTAGAATCCCCCCTGGCCAACCACTTAGGGCCGCCAGTCCCCCCAAGGCACCCAACCCCGGCAACAGCGCCCAGGGCAGCCGGATATCCCGTTTGTGAAACGCCCCTTTCCCCTCGGGCTTGAGGTAAGGATAGAAGCCAATCGCCGCCACCTGGCCCCAGCGCCCCCAG
>PXDR01000522.1 GCA_003566335.1 Cyanobacteria bacterium T3Sed10_344R1 | reverse complement strand
CCCCGGCCTATCCAGCCCCCTTTCGCGGCCCGGCAATCGCCGGAGGGGAGATCATTGACCTGGTGCTGACCGCCGAGAATGACTGGCTGATTGACTTAGCCGCCATTCCTGACGAGGTGGCCCAACGGGCCAAGCTGCTGTACTTCAACTATCCCAACAACCCCACCGCCGCCACCGCCCCTCGGGAGTTTTTCGAAGACGTGGTCGCCTTTGCCCGCCGCCACGAAATCATGCTGGTGCATGACCTTTGCTATGCCGAGTTGGCCTTTGACGGCTATCAGCCCACCAGCCTGCTCGAAATTCCGGGAGCCAAAGAGATCAGCGTCGAGTTTCACACCCTGTCCAAGACCTACAACATGGCCGGTTGGCGGGTGGGCTTTGTAGTCGGCAACCGCCACATCATCCAGGGACTGCGTACCCTCAAAACCAACCTGGACTACGGCATTTTTGCCGCCCTGCAAACCGCTGCCGAAACCGCTCTGAACCTACCCGATGTCTATTTGCACGAAGTCCAGGCCCGCTACCGCAGCCGCCGCGACTTTTTGGTTGAAGGGTTGGCGAGTCTGGGTTGGGATGTGCCCAAAACCAAAGCCACCATGTACCTCTGGGTGCCTTGCCCCCCCGGCATGGGCTCGACCGATTTTGCCCTCGGGGTCTTGCAGCAGACCGGGGTAGTGGTCACCCCCGGCAATGCCTTTGGCCCTGGCGGCGAAGGCTATGTCCGCATTAGTCTGATTGCCGAGTGCGATCGCCTGGGCGAAGCCCTAGAGCGGTTGCGCCAGGCGAATATTCGCTACGCCCCGCCCAACACCGCCACGGTTTAGGGCCACGGTTTAGGCGGCTGATGCCTGCCCCGACTGCGGGGACAGGGTATGCTCCTAAACGTCTCCGCTTTGCTCCACCTGTACCCCAAGGGAACTCGCCATGTTTGGTCTAGGTTTACCAGAATTGGGCATTATCGCCGTCGTCGCCCTGCTGATTTTCGGCCCGAAAAAGATTCCGGAATTTGGCAGCGCCTTTGGCAAAACCCTGCGCAACTTCCGTGAGGGCATGGAAAATCCTGACGAAGACGATCTCGCCCTCGATGCAGATGATCCCAATGTGGTTGATGGTGATGTGCCTCGGGATTAGCCCATAGTCTGGCTGGATTCCCGGCTGGATTAGCGAAGCAATCTCTGTTAAGCAAACCCCCACCCCCTAGGAGCAAGTCGGAGAAAGACATTAAGATGAGTAAAGGTTGATCACTGCTCGTTTTCCATTTTTTTCGTCTTTTTTCCTTCGCTTTATGCCCCTCACCGCCGCTCCGATTGCCAGTACTGCGGGTCTGAACGCCCCGGTTGTGCGTCGTCTGCCCAATGGCTTGACGATTATTGCTGAGCACATGCCAACCGAAGCGGTGAACCTCAGCCTGTGGCTGAAGGTGGGGTCTGGGGTCGAAGCTGACCCGATTAACGGCATGGCCCATTTTTTGGAGCACATGGTGTTTAAGGGCACCCCGACCTTAGCCCAGGGGGAATTTGAGCGCCTGATTGAGCAGCGTGGCGGGGTCACTAATGCCGCCACTAGCCAGGAATACACCCACTACTACACCACCTGCGCGCCCCAAGATTTTGCCAGCCTCGCACCGCTGCAAATTGAGCTGGTGATGAACCCCAGCCTCAGCCCAGAGGCGTTTGAGCGGGAGCGCCCAGTGATTCTCGAAGAAATTCGCCGCGCCCAGGACAGTCCCCGCCGCCGCACCTTTTATCGGTCGGTGGAAATGGCGTTTGAGCGGTTGCCCTATCGGCGTCCGGTGCTGGGGCCGACGGCGGTGATTGAACAGCTGATTCCAGAGCAGATGCAGCAGTTCCACGCCCAGTGGTATCAACCGGCCAACCTGACGGCGGTGGCGGTGGGCAATCTGCCCGTGGAAGCCTTAATTCAAACCGTGATTGACGGGTTTGACCAAGCCCTACTTAACCGGCAGCACCACGGAATTCCCAGCTTTAGCGGCGTCGTGCCACCGGTAGCAGCCCTACTGCCGGAGGAACCCTTTCAGACGATTCAGCGCGTTAGTCAGGTGGATCCGTCCTTACAGCAGGCGCGGCTGGTGATGGTCTGGCGGGTGCCGGGGATGGTGGATCTGGCCGATACCTATGCCCTAGACGTGATCACCTCGATTTTGGGACGTGGTCGCACGGCGCGGCTGGTGCGCGATCTGCGGGAAGAACGCGGCCTAGTGTCGGGGATTGCCGCCAGCAATATGACCTACACCCACCAGGGCACGTTCTACATTTCGGCCCAGCTGCCGACGGAAAATTTGGCGGTGGTCGAACGTGCGATCGCAGACCATATTCGCGACCTCCACCAAACCCCAGTCAAAGACAGCGAACTGCGCCGCATCCGCACCCAGGTGGCGAACCGCTACATCTTCGGCAGCGAAACCCCCAGCGACCGAGCCGGTCTCTACGGCTACTACCAAACCCTGACCGGCAACCTGTCCGACGCATTTGACTACCCCACCCACATTCAGGGCATTGATGCTGATGCGGTGCAGGCAGCGGCGCAGCAGTATTTGACGCCAGAGGCGTATGGGGTGGTGACGATGTTGCCGGACAAGGAGGCTGTTAGCTGTTAGCCAATAGCCCCCTCCCCTCCCACTCTGTCGCTACTCCCCACCCCCACCCATGTGGCCTGAAATCGCTCAACACATCAGCCGTGTCACTGGATCGCCGTTTGAGGTTCAGCAGCGTCGATCGGTGGGGGGCGGTAGTATTAACCAGGCTTATCAGATCTCGGGATATGATCGCAGCTATTTTCTCAAGACAAATCAGGCCAGCCAGTTGGCCATGTTTGAGCAAGAGGCGCTGGGTCTGAAGGAAATCGCGGACAGCAAGACGGTGTTAGCGCCGCGACCTTTGGGCTGTGGCGTGGCGGGCAATGTGGCCTACATCGTCATGGACTGGATCGACTTGGGCGGCGGCGGCACTGCGGCCTGGGAAGCGATGGGTCACAGCCTGGCGGCGATGCATCGGGTCACCAATTCCCAAGGATTTGGCTGGCATCAGGACAACACCATTGGCGCAACTCCCCAGAAAAATCCTTGGACGGCAGATTGGGCTGAGTTTTTTCGAGATCACCGGCTAGCCTATCAGTTTCGCTTAGCCCAGCGCCGGGGCGGGTCTTTTCCACAGCAGGATGAGCTCTTGGCGGCGGTGCCCCAACTGCTGGCGGGTCACTACCCAGAACCCGCCCTCGTCCACGGCGATCTCTGGTCGGGCAATGCCGCTATCAGCGCCGAGGGAGAACCCGTGTTGCTAGATCCTGCCGTCTACTATGGCGATCGGGAAGTAGACCTGGGCATGACGGAGGTGTTTGGCGGGTTTCCGGCAGCGTTTTATCGCGGCTATAATGACGCCCATCCCCTGGACAAGGGCTACGAGCAGCGCAAGGTGCTCTACAACCTCTATCACATCCTCAATCACTTCAATCTCTTCGGGGGTAGCTATCAATCCCAAGCCCAGCGCATGATTGCCCGACTGCTGAGCTAGCGCTGAGGTTAGACAGCGACAACGAGGCTAGGTTTGGCCTGATTTCCCTCTGGAGGATTGGGGATTAGACAAAATCCCCGTGGGAGCAGACGAAGGGCGGGCAAAATTTGATATGCTGATCACTCAGCCCAGTCTGTCTGCGGCGGCATAGCCAAGTGGTAAGGCAGAGGTCTGCAAAACCTCCATCCCCCGGTTCGAATCCGGGTGCCGCCTTTTGAATTTCTAAAATTGCGATCGCAGCCAAAAGACCTCCCCCCAGCGCCAGCAGAGGGGATAGCAGTCTGGTGCATTGCCATGGTTACCATAGGAACAATAGAGTCAGCAGCAGCGTAGACATATCACCTGGGAGACTTCCCATGGACTATCGCTATACGGCCAGCGACGTTCAGACCATCTTGGGGCAAGCGTTGGCCCGGCAACATCACAACGAGTTTTCAGAGGGGCAACTGGCGGAAATGGCTCAGGAACTGGGCATCACCCCAGAGACTCTAGACCAAGCCAAACTCGACTGGGTGACCGAACGCCGGGATGTTGAACTGCGACGCTCGTTCGACAAAAAGCAGCGTCGGGAGTTCAGAGGCCACTTGATAACCTATGTCATTGTCAACATCTTTCTGATTGGGCTGAACATTGCCACCCCCGGTTCTCATCCCTGGAGCCTCTACCCGTTGTTGGGTTGGGGCATGGGCGTGATGCTAGACGGTGCAGCGACCTTCGGGTGGATTGACTCCGAAGACAACGAGAAAGCATTTAAGAAATGGAAGCAAAAGCAGCAACGCCTGCAAGACTGAGGACGCGAATCCAGCGCCCTGGAGCAAGCAGTGCTGGCGGTGGGGGCATACCTGGCCCTGGCGACTCGGCTTAGCGGCCCCTGGCTATCGCTGATTGTGACGGCGGTGGTGCTGTTTGGGGTAGGGCGACTGCTATTTTTCCGAGGATATCGCCGCGACCATCGGGGGGCGAAAGGGCGAGCCTTTGGCATGACCCTAACGATGTGGCCGACGTTGGTGGGGTATCTACTTGCGATCGCATTGATCATCATCCCGTCCTAGCAACAGGCTATCGGCTAGCAGAAACTGTAATCTTCCCCATCCCCCATCCCCCAACTCAAAACCCAAAACTCAAAACCCAAAACTCAAAACTTTCCTTGCTCTCAAGCTCCCAATTGCCTAAGCCTTGAGGTTGCTCCCCTGGTTGGAACAGATCGCTTGCCCCAACTGCACCTGATTACGCCCGGCTGCTTTAGCGGCATAGAGGGCGCGATCAACTTTGGGCAGCAGTTGTTCGAGAGTGGTGCCATCTTCAGGGAACATCCCCACCCCAGCAGAGAGCGTCGCTTGAATCCGATGATGGGAGAACTGAATCTGATTGTGCTGAAAGGCAAGGCGGATTTGATTGGCAACGTCCCAAGCGGCAGAATAGTTCAACCCCGGCAAAATTAGGGCGAATTCTTCCCCACCATAGCGGCAGGCCGTATCCTCAGGCCGACAGTAATGGCGCAGCAGTTGACCCAAAACCTGAAGGACGCGATCCCCCGCTGAGTGGCCGAAGGTATCGTTCACGGCCTTGAAATAATCAACATCTAGCAAGACAACGGCGACGGGGGTATGGGTAGACTCCGCCTGAATGAAGCACTGGGTCAAGGTTTCATCAAAATATCGACGGTTAAATAGATCGGTCAACCCATCTCGAATTGCTTGCTCCTGAAGTTTGAGTTGCAAGATTTGAATCTGATCAAGTTGCTGCTGAAGCTGCCCATTGGCCTGCTGCAGTTGGGTCTGCATCAAGTGCTGCTGGGTAATGTCCCGCAGCAGCAGCAAAAATCCGGTCACGCAAAGCCGCCGGTTATAAAGCTGGGTAATTCGCACATCCACATAGCGGGGGG
>PXDR01000140.1 GCA_003566335.1 Cyanobacteria bacterium T3Sed10_344R1 | reverse complement strand
TCACCGCTGCTATCCGGGAAGCTGCGTATAAGGATCCCTCCAACTTTGATCCTCGCCACTTCATGAAGCCTGCCATCAAGTACATGAAGCAGGTCTGCCGCGATCGCTATGAGTCCTTCGGCTGTGCCGGTAACGCCAGCAAGATCAAGCAGGTCTCGGTGAACGTATTTGCTGACAAGTACGCCGCTGGTGAACTAGACGCCAAGATCAAGTCTGCCGCAGCAGTCTAGTCAATGCGCTAGTTAATCAGCGAGTCACCTAAGACTCGCTCAAGGCCACAGCAATTGCTGTGGCCTTTTTCAGATCTTAAGTCAGCTACAAAAGTTAATATAAGATAAACTGATAGTGCGCTGAAAATTCTTGGTAAGTCGTTAGGAGAGTAGCATGACCGGATTTATTCGCGGGTTGTTTGGTGGCAAGAAAGAAAAACAGCAGCCCGCTCCCAAGGCTCCCAAAAATGAGCGGGCCTTTTATTTGAGCGATGACGATGCCCAGACCTTTGGCGACATCGACTACATGCGCACTTCCAAAACCGTGAAGCGAACCTTTGCCAAGAAAAAGGGCATGAGCGAAGAAATGGAGAGCGTGCGGCAGATTTCGGCTATGCAAAAGATGGATATGGACGAAAGCGGTAAGCCCAGATCCACCAGCACTCAAACCAGCAGCGGCAGCCCAGAAGTCGCCTCCGAAAAGCCCAAGTTAGAGCGGCGGCAGGCCGACAGTAACCTCGATATGTTCCGCAACATGGCCCGAGACATCAAAAAGTAGTCCAAAGCTCGCCCGCCCCATCAGAACAAGGGTTGTGGCTAAGTTCTGTAACCACTGCCCTTTAATCCGTGAGCCGCTGCGCTGTTTCAGTGCAGCGGCTTGTTTTTGGGCTTATTTTGGCTTGTTTCTGGGCTTATTTATGCCGGGATCTTGACCAGCGGGGCAAGCTCAGTGCTGCGATCAGCGCCAGAGGTCGCTATCGTAGGGAGTAAAGCGCGGGCAATAACGCAAACTTAAGCAATGAAGGTGATTTTACTGGGCTTGATTCAGGCGTATCGGGGGTTGATTTCCCCATTGTTTCCCCCTACTTGCCGATTTCAGCCCACCTGTTCGCAATATGCCCTGACGGCGATTGACCGATTTGGGCCGCTACAGGGGAGCGGACTGGCCGTTCGTCGCCTTTGTCGCTGTCATCCTTTCCACCCCGGCGGCTACGACCCAGTACCTGAACCGCCCGACTCTGACGCTTCAATCCCTTCAATCGCTTCAGCCTATTCACCGAAAGACACATCCTCAGAACAAGAGGGATAGGGAATCACGATAGACTAATGCAGACTTAGGCAGCGTCATTCCGTTGAATGGGGGCGACTGTGACGCCCCAGTGGGGGTGACTTTTTGGACTTGCAGGAATGATCTGGCCTCGGATTATCAGCGGCATTATCGGAATTGGCCTGGCCTTGGGCCTAGTATTTTTAGGCGGCTGGTATTTCACCCTGGGCTTTATGGTGCTGGTCTATCTGGGCCAAGGGGAGATTTTTCAGCTGGTGCAGGCTAAGGGCATTGTGCCCGCCGTCAAAACCACCCTGGTGGTCAGCCAAATTTTATTGGTGATGGCCCATTTAGTCCCCGACTTAGCGGACGCCATTTTGCCTTTGGCCGGGACGTTCATCTGCTTTTATCTGCTGTTTCAGCCCAAGTTTGCCTCGATTGCCGATGTCGCGGCCTCAATTTTGGGTCTGTTTTACGGGGCGTATTTGCCCAGCTACTGGATTCGCCTGCGCGATTTAGGCACCGAGGCCAATTTCCCCCTGGGCGGCTACTGGCCCACGAGCTGGGCGTTGACGGACTTGCCCCAAGGACTGACGACCACGCTGCTGGCGTTCTTGTGCATTTGGGCCGCAGATATTGGCGCTTATGCCTTTGGCCGCTGGGTCGGACGCACGCCGCTGTCTAAGATTAGCCCCAAGAAAACCGTGGAAGGGGCGCTGTTTGGCATTGGCGGCAGCGTGCTTGTGGGTTGGCTCGGGGCGTGGCTGCTGGCGTGGCCTTTGTGGGGGCTGACGGGGGTTGCCTTGGGCGTGTTGATTGGCGTCTCTAGTTTGCTAGGGGATTTGACAGAATCCCTCATGAAGCGAGATGCCGGGGTCAAAGACTCTGGACAGCTCATTCCTGGCCACGGCGGTATTTTGGATCGCACCGACAGCTATGTGTTTACCGCGTCGCTGGTCTACTACTACGTAACGCTGCTGCTACCCTTGTTGTCGCGATTCTAGCGCCCGATTTCTAGAGTCTGAATCGTAAGGCTTTGATCCCAGAACCTAGACCTAGGGCATGACCGTGACGACGCCTTTCCACTCAATTTGCCCGGCTTGCAGGTCGAGGCGCTCAATATAAATTTCTGACCCTAGATCAACCGTGAAGCCATCGAGTTCGGGAAGGGGAATGGCCTCGTGGGGAGGCTGGGACGCGATCCCTCGGGGCTGGCTGAGTTGAATGTTCTGGCCATCCCGAACCACCAGACGAGCGTGGATAGTGGCGCAGGGGCTATCGGGGCCGGGCTCAGGCTCAGCGTAGAGCTGCATCACAATCAGGTCGGGTTTAAGGGTGAGGATCAGGCGCTCGACCTGGAGGTGATCGCTGTGGGGATCTGCGATCGCACTCAATAATTCCTGTAGCCCCGGCGAGGTACGCCGCACCGCCAGCAGTTGGTCAAGGAAATCCGCCAAACCGACCTGCAAAATGGGAGCCACCAGGGAGGCATTCAAATCCTCCTCTGACAGCATGATCTGGGCCTTCACCGGGAAAGATGCTAGCAGCTTCAGGGGCTTACCCCGCAGCACTTGCCCTAAGTTAATCCGAATGGTTTCGGCCTTGAGATCCGCCGCACTCAGGTAGAACCCTTGGTAAACCACCTGCCGCGCCGTCACTAGCACTTGGGGAATGTAGCCCGAGAGCAAATCCCGATCTCGCCCTTCAATCTGAAAGTCGAGGGTTTCCACCTGTTCGACCTGGGAGTGCAGCCACATCCGCAGGGCCGGGGGCAGCAGCCGACTAATTAACCGAAAACCTTTGGGGCGGGGGGCGTCAAGCTCGGCAAGGTTGCCGTCGGACAGAGAAGGCATGGGCAAGAGTGTGCGGTGAAGGTTGGGAAAGAACGGTTGAGATGATGGCCGGATTCCAGTCTACTGTTTCGGCCACCGAGGATGGAATAACCCTGAGATCCGTAATCAAATCCTGACAGATGTCGGGCGTTTCTAGCAGATCCCCTATGCCTATTACCAGATTGTCTCACCAGACAGCAAAAGTCATGATCCTCTGACATTGCGATCCCCACGGGGGCCAAAAACCGTAGATCAACGGAAAAACAGGGGGAATCAGGGCTTGATCCCGTAACGTTTTTTTGCAATATTGATCCCCAAGCGATCCCCAAGAGTGTTCACACGGGTGTTTAAGGGTTGCGATCGCATCAATTTTCCCTAGCTATTTCAAGCACACTGTTTCAGGAGCAACGACATGGCCTCAACTCCCTCTCCCACCCCCAACACGTCAGCGCTAGAAGATTTAACCCTGCGCCAACTGCGCAAAGTCGCCAGCGAGTACGAAGTTTCTCGCTATAGCCGGATGCGCAAAGAGGAGCTAATCGAAGCAATTGAAGCCGTGAGGCGCACCCGCACAGCCCCGGCTTCCATGACTGCCGCCACAGCAACCCCAGCCCCCGACGTTAAGGCCGAAGTCGAAGCCTCCAAGTTTCAGGTGGCAGAAGCTGACATGACTGCAGAAGTTCTGGCTTCTGTAGATGAAGGCTTGCCCGAACTGCCCGACGGCTACGGCGACAGCCGGATTGTGCTGCTGCCTCGGGACCCACAAATGGCCTACACCTACTGGGATGTGCCCAACGAGCACCGGGAAGCCCTGCGTCGTCAGGGGGGCGCTCGGCTCGCCCTGCGGTTTTACGATGTCACCGACATCGACATCAATGTGCAAAGCCCCCACAGCTTGCAGCAATACGAATGCGACGAGATGGCGCGGGAATGGTACCTCACCATCCCCGTCAGCGATCGCGACTACATGGTAGAAATCGGCTATCTCAGCCAGGATGGCCGCTGGCTAATGTTGGCTCGTTCCGCTGCCGTACATGTCCCGCCGGTCTATCCCTCTGACTGGATGGAAGATCACTTTGTCGCCGTGGACTGGAGCGAAGAGCTACAGGGCAAGACCGTGATGGAATTGGTGCCCCCGAGCAAGCGGGCAGCAGCAGCCAGCGCCAATGGTGCGGCTGGGGCCAACCCGATTTACGACGACGTCTTTGCCATGGCTCGTTCAGCAGAAGCGCAGCGGGTCGCCGGGTCGCTGTTCGGCTCCATGCATCAAGTCCCCGAGCAGACCGTCAGCTCCTACGTCTTCCCCTCGGGGGCTGGGCTCTGGGCGATCCCCACGGCCTCTGGGGCAGGCTTGACCATGTCCGGCGCTGGGCTGACCATGTCCGGCGCTGGCTTCTCTGCCTCTGCCCCCCCGATACGCCCCCGCAAGTTCTGGCTGGTGGCAGACGCTGAGCTGATTGTCTACGGCGCAACCGAACCCGATGCCACGGTGACCATTGGCGGCCGCCCAATCAAGCTCAACGACGACGGCACCTTCCGCTTCCAGATGTCGTTCCAGGATGGGGTGATTGACTACCCGATTTTGGCCGTGGCCTCAGACGGTGAGCAAAGCCGCTCAATCCACATGACCTTTGAGCGCGAGACCCCCTCTCGCAACACCAACACCAAAGCCGAAGCCGTCGAAGAGTGGATTGGTTAAGGCGCTACGCTTGATGGATTCATGACATCCAACTGAACCTTTAGCGCGGCTGTAGCCGCGCTTTTTTTATGGGTGGTTGGCTGTTGGCTGTTGGCTGTTGGCTATAAAGCCCTTCGGGCATGGCTCGCAATGCTCGCTAAGGCTGTTGGCGTCCTCCCCCCCTCACCATCCCACCATCCCACCATCCCACCCCCTCACTGCAACCCCCGCCGCACACTAGCGCTCACCACATCCACCCCAAAGGTGAGTAACACAAACGCCCCCAGGGTCAGGGTGAGATTGCTGTAGTCAAAGCTGCTGAGCTGTTGCGTTAGCAGTCGCCCTAGCCCCGCTGCACCAACCAGGCCGACAATCACGGTTTCCCGAAGGCAAACCTCCCAGCGGTAAAGGCTGTAGGCCAAAAACCGGGGCAGGTTCTGGGGCAGGATGCCGTAGAGGACAACTTGGGGAGCGGGGGCACCGAGGGCGCGCAGCGATCGCACCGGTCGATCGTCCAAATTCTCGTTCACTTCGGCCATCAGCCGCCCCAAAATACCGAAGTTGTGGATCGCCAGGGCAACGGCTCCGGGCCAGATGCCGGGGAACAGCACAAATAAACAGACCAAGGCCCAAATCGGGGCAGGGATCGCTCGGCT
>PXDR01000006.1 GCA_003566335.1 Cyanobacteria bacterium T3Sed10_344R1 | reverse complement strand
CTGTGGCAGTCCCTCACCGGCTGGCTGTCTTTGACCGTGGCGGTGATTGCCGGACTACGACTGCGGCAGCTAAATAAACGGCTTCCCCGGGCCATGCCTCGCCCTGGACTAGAGGATGAGTGAGGGGCTGAAGCAACAAAGTCCCTCTCCCACAATTTGGGAGAGGGATTTAGGGTGAGGGCTCCGAAGCTGAGATGCACGCGTCGCTACCCCTGGGAACCCCATTTACCACTTGGGCCTCAGCCCCTGGGCCTCTAGGTATCGTTGCACCGGCTCAATGTAGCCCTCAGGTACAATCTCCGGCACGGTGAGGGGCGGGTGATCTTCCTGGGTGAGCCAAGCTGCGATCGCACCGGCTGCGCCCCCCGCACTCCATTCACCGTAGTGAACCCGAGTCATCGCGTTCACAATGTGGCTGACCGCCATACTCTTGCCGCCAATCAGCAAATTGTCGATGTCCTGGGGAATCAACGCCTCAATCGGAATCTGTAAAGGCCGCACCACAAACTCCTTCACGCTTGCCGCCGCCGCCTCATGGGACTCATGCCAGTTGCGGTAGCGACAGCCGTGGATATCAATGTCGTAGTGGGCCACCCCAACCGTGGTTGGGCTAAAGTCCCGCCCGCCAGTCATATCCGTGCGCAAATCCTGCTCTCGGGCCATAAACGTGCCCTGGTCATAGGCCGGACGACCTAAAATCCGTCGCCCCTCTCGAATGTAGGGGTACAGACTCAGCCCCGACCGAGTACCCATGGGCGACTCAGCCCCCGCCAAATGGGTAAGGGGAAACCCTGGCTGCTGCTGGGTCTCCATCAGCCATTCAGAGAACAGCAGCGCCCGGTTCTCCGCCTCTTTCAGCGCATCCGGGTTCATGCCCCCCCGCCAATTTTCTCGCTCTCCCAGGGTCGCAATCTGCTGATCGGTGTAAATCAACGGGGGATCCATCCAGTACCAGTCATTGCCCCGGTTCCAGTTGATCAGGGTCATATCCCCAATCGCTGGACTCGACAGGAAGGGATCTCCCATCTCGACGCTGAGAATCCGCCGGTAGTTGAACAGGCTGCCGCCACGAAACATCGGGAACCTTTCCAGGTCAAACTCCCGGCGATGCTCCTCTCGGGAAAACCCCGGCTCAATCTTGTTTAGTTCCGCCAGACTTTTCCCCTGATCATCCAGCAGCGCCATCACAAAGGGATAGGTAATAGCCTGGGTGCAGTCTGGATTATCCTGCTGAGGCGCATTCACCTCGCCGCTAGTCGCCTTGCTATCAGACCCCAAGCGATGGGGCACCCCAGCCCAGCCGATGAACTCCCCGGTATCCGTGGCATCAATCACAATCATCTGCTTGCCAGGGGGAGCCTGTAGACGCAGCGGCACCTTGTCAAACACCTCGTCCTCTGACCAGCTATACCAGGCCGCCAATTCTTGGGAGTAGCGTCCCTTGGGCATATAGTCTGGATCCTTGGGAATTCGCTTTACCCCGTAGACTGCCGTGATCTGGCGACCCGAGGGGTCAAAGCTTGCCCCCTTAAACGCCGTGGACGTACTCCAGCGACTTTGGGGAGCTCGGGGCAGCGCTTGCTCCAGCCACTGTTCTGCTGCGGCTGCCCCGGCCCGTGGATCAAAGCAGAGTTCGCCCACCCAGCAGCTATTGAGTTCTCGTACCGGCAAGGATGCTGGCAGCCTCGTCCAGACCGGCAGCTGTACCGACTGTTGTCTAATCAACTGCTTGAACCCTTCCCAGCTCGGTGAAAAATTGCGCTCTCGCCGCATGGCGCGGGACTCATCAATCGCGGACACCCCTTGGGAACTGACTTGTCCCCCCAGCCAGGGAGTTAGCTCAATTAAGCAGGTGGTGGCTCCGCCGCCCATGGCGTGGGACGCCGCCGCGATACCGCCCAAACTGCCGCCAATTACCGCCACCTCGCAATCCCAGACTTCCTCAGCCACCGGCAGCGGCGAAAGCTGGGGCCAGCCACCGTTAACTGCCCGGAGAGCACTGGCTCCAGTGCTGAGGGCTTCCGTCCGAACCGTTGTCCCTGCCGCCTGTACGGTGATTGGCCCGATTGGGCCAGCGGCGACTCTCAGGGCTTCTAGCATCAGCAATAAACTGACAACAATCAGCAGAAATCGCTGAAACCGCCGAGACGGTCGCCATCGTCGCCGCCGTCGCCGCCGTCGCATGGGAGGAGACGTGGGTGGGCTACCAGAGTAAGGAGGACGGCGAGAAGCCATAGGGTTCAGACTGCTTAGGAGACGGAATTTGCACCGCAGTGTATCAATAATTGAGCAAAAGGTACTGGGGTTGACCTGATTTTGGTCAAAAAGGTTGCGGGGTCGAAGCTGGAGCCCCTAGTTAGAATCAGCGCCAGGATTAGGGCCGTTCAGATCAGCCGTTAAGATGATGAGCAAGGGGAGATTCCCCCGAGCCTTGATCTGCGCGCTTTGGAGCATTGGCTATGACCGTAACCCCAGACTCTACCGCTGTTTCAACCGCCGAAACTGTCACCTTGGCCCCCAGCTTTTTGTTGCCCGCCGCCGTGGTGCTGTTGGCCCTACCCTGCCTGGTGCTATCGGGGTGGATCAGTGCCATTGTCGGACTGTTTGGCCTGTTTTTGCTGGTGCAGACTGCGACCCTGCGTCTGGTGTTTACCGAGACAGCCTTGGACGTGTACCGTCGAGATCAGCGAATTCGGCAGTTTCCTTACCAGGATTGGCAATATTGGCAGATTTATTGGCAATCTGTGCCGATTTTGTTCTATTTTCGGGAAATCAAGAGCATTCACTTTCTCCCGATTCTGTTTAACCCCCAACAGCTGCGGCAGCAGTTAGTCGAACGATTGGGTGATCTGCCTGCTCAGGAGGATGCCGCTTGACTCCAGCGCAGTCTTGGAGCGTCGTGCGAAGTCAAACTGCGATCGCAGCGGTTAAGACGCGAGTAAGGCGCTAGTTTTCCCGGCGGGACGTTTCGGCTTACCCTAGTCTGCGCGGCCCTTGTTCGCGTTCTGCTTCTTTCTAGTTTTATTTCCCTAGTTTCGCTTTACTCTTGGCGCTATGAGTTCTGACTATTCTGACGATCGCCCGATGACAGATGATGCCGCTGAGGGGCCACCTGAGTCATCGACTGGGCTGCCGCAACCCCTTTCGCTGACCCCCAAGGGAGAGCGGACACCCCCTGGTGATGACAAGGCAGATCAATCGGCAGCAGACCAATCGGGCCTGCTCGCCCAAGAGGCCCAGCTAAAGCAGCGAATCGCCAACCTACAGGCGGACTATGACCGGCTACGCAGTCGCCAGACCCAAGGGGTACAGGCGGATATGGAGCGACTGGTGCGGGAAGGCTTGCGGGAGCTAGAGCAGCGGAAGCAGACCCTACAGCGGGAAGTCGAGCAGCTAGAACGGCGACAAGAGCGGATTCAGGCCGAGATGCGGACGAGCTTCGCCGGGGTCTCTCAGGATTTGGCGATTCGGGTACAGGGCTTTAAGGATTATTTGGTCGGCAGTTTGCAAGATTTGGCCACCACCGCCGAACAATTAAACTTGGCATCGTCGGAATCCAGGAGCAGCAGTAGCGATTTTGTTGACGATGCGATCGCACCTCCCGCTCGTTCACGGGGTCGCAGTCGCGGCGACGACCTCGACTTAGACTCGCCTCCAGCGCCAGCCGCCGCACCCACCCCAGACTTTGCCGCCCAGCGATTTGAAGAGCAGGCGAGCCGGATTCGCAGCCTGCTTGATCAGTACCGGATGCGGCCCGACTACTACGGCCCCACCTGGCAGTTGCGCCGCACCTTTGAGCCGATCCACGCCGAGAAAATCTCGAACTGGTTCTTTGACCAAGGGGGACGGGGGGCAGTCAAAACCATGGGCAGCCGCTTACAGAACGTCCTCGTCGCCTCTGCCGGAGCCTCTGTGCTGCACACCCTTTACGGCAACCGGCTTGGGGTGCTAGTCCTGGCCAACACCCCAGAACGCCTGGGCGAATGGCGGCGCGGTCTCCAGGATTGCCTCGGCGTATCCCGCGCCGACTTCGGCGCAAATCGCGGCGTCGTCCTGTTTGAAGACCCCGGCCCCATGGCCCAACGGGCCGAGCGCATGTTAGAGGAAGGCCGGATGCCGCTGCTGTTAGTCGATGAATCCGAAAACAAAATCAGCCTTTCTCTACTGCAATTCCCCCTTTGGCTAGCCTTCGCTCCGGATCCCGCCAATCCAGTACCGGAATATGACTATTACTAGAGCTAGAGCTCAAGTTGATCCCAGCCAATCCTGACGGTGCGTTGGGCTCATAGCTCTTGCGGACGTGGCTTCACTAACGCCGCAACGCACCCTACCGCACCCGGATCTCTAACAGCCAACAGCCCTAGCGCAGCCATGCCCGAAGGGCTTTATAGCCAACAGCCAACAGCCAACAGCCTCCCCACCTTGAACTCCCGCTCCTCCGGCTCCACCCTTGAACCCCTGCTGCTGCTGATTGTCGGCGGCCTGATCTTCCGGGGACTCTGCGCTATTTGGCTGCCGCCGGGGTTTGATGAGGTGTATTACTACCTCTACAGCCGTCACTTGGACTGGAGCTATTTTGACCACCCGGTGATGGTGGCCCTGACCACAGGGCTGGGCTGGTGGACGACGGGGGTGATTGCGCCGTTCACGATTCGGATTGGGGCGCTGCTGTCCTATACCGTGAGCCTCCTGTTCCTCTATGGGCTAGGAGCACGGCTGTTTTCGGCTCGGACGGGGCTGCTGGCGGTTGCGATCGCAACCCTGATGCCCCTACTCTTCCTCAGTTTTGGCCTCCTGACCGCCCCTGAAAATGGCCTGATTTTGTTTTGGACGGCAGCGCTGTACTGTGCCGCCGTCGAGTTTTTCCCTAGAGGGCGATCGCCTCGGCCCTATCGCCCTACCTACCGGGTTGCCCTAATTGGCTTACTAGTGGGGTTGGCCTGCATTAGCAAATACCACGGCTTTGTGCTGGGGGCGGGGCTGGTTGGATTTTGCCTGAGCCATCGCCGCTATCGCAGCGTCTTTACCTCGCCCTGGATGGCCCTAAGTGTGGGGCTATTTTTGTTCACCCTTCTGCCTCTGCTGATTTGGAATCTGCAACAGGACTGGCTGTCGTTTCGATTCCACCTCTCCCTGCGGTTTGAAGACAATGGTTTAGACGCGCCAGAGCCGACTTCTTACAGTCCACTGGGGGTGCTGGTGACCTGGCTGGCCGGGGTAGGCTATCTGTTCCCCACCTTGGGCCTGCCGATGTGGTGGGTGACCCTGCGATCTAGCTGGCGGCAAGTGCTGGATTTTATTAATCCACCTTGGAGTGATCCCTACCTGCTGGCGGCAAAGCGGGGGCTGTTGCTGTGGGTATCGTTGCCGACGGTGGTGGGCTTTACCCTGCTGGGGGGTGCTCAAGCCATTTACCCAGGCTGGCCCG
>PXDR01000425.1 GCA_003566335.1 Cyanobacteria bacterium T3Sed10_344R1 | reverse complement strand
TTCTGTATTTCCGGATTCATCGCCTCCTTCACCCTCATCGGGCTCATCCACCTGGTGGTGGCCGGCGTCGGGGTCTGGGGGCTGCCAATCGGGTTCCGGCAGCAGATACAGTCCCACTGCTGCCGCTGCCAGGGCAGTGGCCCCGAGCGTGGCAGGCACCAGACGCTGGGCTAGCGGCTCTTGAGGCGCAACCTGGCGACGGGACAGCGACGTTAAGCTCAAGCTCAGATCTGGCAAGGTTTGGCGATCAGCCAAGAACTGATCCACCACCTCAACTAAGTCAAACAGCTGCACTGTCGTCAGCTTCACCTCAACTGGGGCTGCGGCTTTGCCTTCTTCAGGCTGCACGGTCAGGCAGTGGTAGTCACCAACCGGGGTCAGGCTAATGCTGCGATCGCGGCTAGTGCTAGGTCGAGGCAAGCCGCTGAGAATCGCCTGGGTGTAGTCACTCACCGCCGTGACCAGGTTTTGCAGAAACACTTTGCCGCCAGTGAGCGGGGCGGCCAAACCAGGTAGATGACATTCAGCATTCATCAGCGCCGTCAGACTGGCGTCTGTTTCGGCCCCTAACCCCTGCAAAATCAGGTTGCAGTTGGGCAATGTGTATCGCCGTTGAATGGTCATGCCACCTCTCCATCAAATAAGCTGGCCCATAGGCGCTGGGTACCGTTGGTGCCGGTGCAGAATAGCAGTTGCCGCAGCAGGCTCAGGGCCAACTCGTCTAGCTTTTCGTCGCTGCTGTAGGCCACCACTGCCGCCCGCTTGGGATTCATCCGCGCTCGAAAGTGCGCCCGAAACCGACTGAGATAATCGGCTAAGCGAAAGTGGTGGTCAAGACTCAACTGTTTTTCGGTGACCTGCTGATAGCCCAGCAGCAGTTGCCGAGTCAGCACAGTCAGACGACGGGTGAGGTGACAGGCAATCACGGTTAAGGCTTTGGCCTCATTCAGACTCAGGGGACGCCGCCGGTTAAATCGCCGTAGGGGGTTGGTACTGCGCAACAGCCAGAGTCCGACGCGACCTTTAATCACGCTTTGTAAACCGAGCTCTTGGGCCACGGACAGCATCGCTTCGGAGCCCCCCAAGTCTAGGGCTTCAATCGCCAGCAAAATCAGGTCAATCTGCATGCGAGTACGACGGGGGCAGCCATCGTTCCCCGCCAAATTGGGATCAGGCAAACTGTCCAAAATAAAAGCTGGGGTATCAGTGGGCGGACTTTGTGTTTGCATTCCCTTCAAGGCAAGAATCAGCAGAATTTTATCAGACCCAGGGCGTCAGTCCTTGGGGAGGGGTCTCAGCCTCTCATCCTAGCGCCGCTCTGGAGCGATCCGCTATGGGGGATGTCAGCGGTCTGTCCTGGATCGGGCTTGGATTAGGCGGGTGACCCTAAAGTTCCTTAGCCCAAAAGCACCACCCACAGGGGTAAAACCACCAGCATCAGCACTGTCGATAATGCGATCGCACTAGCAATTAAATCCCGATTCAGGTTGTACTCTTCCGCCAGAATTAGCCCCCCAAAGGCGCTAGGCATGGCGGACATCAGCACTAGGGCTAACCGAGCCGGACTCGGCAAGCCTATCAGGGTAACCCCAATGGCCATGATGCCAGGCAAGACCACCAGTTTAACCAGCACTGGCCCCAAGGCTAGCCCCACACTGTTCCAGCTTTGCACCTGGCTAAGGCGCATCCCCATCAGCAGCAGCGCCGCCGGGATGACCAGCCAAATTGATCGCTCCAGCAGCAGCTCAATCCCAGGGGGAAAGGCCAAAGGCTGGCTAGCGACCCCTAGGCTAAACGCCCAGACAGAAGGCACCATCAGAACCGTTAGCAGCAATTTACCGGGGCTGGCCTTGCCGGGGAGGTGGCCAAAATAGCGCGCCAGCAAAGCCCCTAAACCATAGGTGCCCAAAATATTATGGGTGACGCTGTAGAGCACAACCCAACTGAGGTAAGGGGACTCAATCAGGCTGGGCACAATCGCCAGACCGACAAAACCGGTATTTCCGAGGGTGGCGGCCAGGATCATACTGCCCTGTAGGGCGCGATCCTCAGCGGTGCGATCGGGTAAGTCCTGGGGCTGGGTTGGCTCCAGTCCCAACGGATCAAGGGAGCCACTAACTAATCCCCCAGAGCCAGATAAATTGCCAGATGATTTCCCAGATGATTTCGATGAGTCATGGGCACCCTGGGTGGCTTCGGCGGGATTGCCGACCCAGCCTCGCCATTTCAGCACAGACCAAAGCCCCCAGCCGAGGCCAATCCCCGTCAGGAGGGCAAAGCCCACTAGCAGCGGCGTTAGACGGCTACTGCCAAACTGGGCATGGCGCACCAGGCTAAAAATCTCGACTGGAATGCCCACCCAGTACAGTCCTCGCCCCAGCCAGCGAGGAAAGCTATCGGGCAGCAGGCGGAATAAGACATAGCCCAACCCAGGCCAAATCAGCAGCGGCACGTAAGCGTGCAGCAGCGTTCCGTTTAAAACTCCGCTCATAGTGCGCTCATTCCTGATCGGTATGCCATGTCCCAGCCCACTTGCCCGCCCGGAGATCGGGAGCGTAACGGGCAGGCGCAGCGGATGGCCCTAAGACTCCGTTTCAATTTGCTGGATCTGCCAGGTTTGCCCCTGGCGAATGAGGGTGTACCGAATCTCTAGGGTTTCATCGTAGGATGCGCCGGGATTCAGACGGCCTAGCTCAAACAGGTTGGCCACTTCTCGCACCTGGGCTGTAGCAGTGATCTGGTCTGGGGATTCGTCATTGTCAGCAGGACTCACGTCCATGACTTCTAGCTCGTGGGTATATTCCCAGTGCCAGTTGTCCCGCTGGGCATCTTCGGCCCGGCGTCGCCACTGGGTCAACAGGGGTTCTGCCAGCACGGTTTCTAGGGCCGTAATGGTGTGGCTTTCGCCCAGGGCCGCAGACTTTGCCGCCAGCCAGTCCTGAATGGTGGTTTCAGCGGTGGTTTGCAGGTCGCCAGAGGCTGCATTAGTAGCAGTGGGAGTCGGGATTTCAATCGCCGGAGCCTCTAGGCTAATGGCCAGATGCTCGTCTTGGCCGCCCCCGAAAAGCCCAGTGGCCCAACTGACGGCCCGAGTGGTCAAAAACCCCAGGATGGCAATGCCAAAGAGGCCAACCCCCAGAACCAGCACCATGCGACCCCAGCGCGGAGAACGACGGGGGCGGCTGTAGAGGGGGATTTTGCTGATATTGCTGGGGGTTGCTGGGCGACGACCATTGCTGGCTTTAGGCGGGGTGCCCCCGAACCGATCCCGAGGCTGGAGGCTGCCGCTGGGGGACAGTTGCGCTACCCGTTCGGCAGTGGTGGGCTCTGTAGTGGCTGGAGCCACCGGCACCCGAGCAGACTCAGCGACTTTTGCCGCTGGTCGCGGTTGGGGCGGCCAGGGGGCTGTGGGTACGGCGGGGAAGGGATGATCTGCGGCGCTATGAGGCGGCGGAGATTGGTGGTGGGGAGAGGGGGAAGACGGAGATGCGATCGCACCAAACTGGTCTTCAGCCCCAGCCTCTCCGCCCGGAGACGCCAGCGGAGCCGACCAGGCAGGACTGGGGGTCGCGTCCGTGGGCATGGCTTCTAAATACGCCTGCACCTGACCATCGGCAAAATAGTCCTTGAGCGTCGCAGGCCGCTGGGCCAAGTCGCGAAAGTGGGGGAAGACCTCCTGCTGTAGCCAGCGCTCGGCATATAGACAGAGCCCAGGCAGTAAGTCCGGCGATCCCTGGGAATGCTCTCGAATAAACGCCAGGGGTTCATACTCCTGACTCAGCTCTAGGGCATGGCTTGCCTCTTCGGTTTGGCCTAACAGCAGGGCACAGACCGCCTGCTCTAAATGCACATCCTGGCGACTCGCCAAACGCATCAACATTTGCTTCGCTCGCCGCACCAAAGCTGGCTGATGCCGGGCAAATCCCCGAGCTAAAAGGGCATAAACCGCCAGATAAGTCGCCACCCCAGAAGGGCGGCGGGCTTCTGCTTCAAACAGCTCCTGCTGCTCTGCCGCCGTTAGGTAGCCCCGCAACTGCTGGATAAACCGCAAAAAGTCGTCAATCGAGAGCCCTGAGAGATCATCTTCGGTGCCGTCAATGCCGCCGCGATCTTGCAGCATGCCCCGCAACAGCTTGACCCCATCTCGCCGCGCTTGAGTTTGCTCTAGGGGCAGAGCCACCAGCTCCAACACCCGGTAGGGGCGCAGCTTATACAAGTCAGACTGGATTTCACTGCGGATTGGGGCAAATAAGTTTTCCCGCAGCAGCAGCTCTCGTCCAGTTTCTAAAGACTCCGCCGCACTTTCATACTGGCGCTGCTGCCATTGCTCCCGCCCCAGTTCTAGGCAGGCCAAAGACACCGTCAGCACAATATCCGCCAGCACCGCCTGGGGATCGCCAAACTGACCGTCCCCCAAGTTAATGCTGCCGCTGCTGAGGTAGGGTCGCCCGAGGCGAATTACCAGCTCGTACTCCCCGAGCTCCTGCAAAATCAGCAGGGCTCCAGCAATCTGCCGGTCGTGAATTTCAATGGTTGGGGTGTAGCCATCACCGCTACTGTCCTCGGTCGCCAGGGCTCTCAGGGCCGCTTCTGCCGCTGCCGGACTGACGGTATCCGCCGTCGCCGACTCCCCCGATCCTGCCGGTAGGGTGGCGTAGGCTTGGTTCAAAAAGCCAGCATCGTACCCCTGGCGCTGGGCTGGATCTGAGAGCACCCCATACGCTTCATCTAAAAGCTGACGGCGGGACTCAATCGCGATGTCAGAATATTCCCGTCGCGGCAATTGCTGGGTGCGATCGCGATGGGCATGCTGTAGCTGTTCAGCGGTGGCCTGAATTGGCAGCCCCAAAATTCGGTAGTAATCCAGCGGAATCCGCACAGTTCAAATATCCCCAGCAGCTCGATCACACAATAACGTCAGACATGTTAGTTCCACCCCAGGCTAACCCCCAGCTTTGCTTTAGCCCTAATTTGATCTTTAATTCAGCCTAATTCTGGTAGATGAACTGATTTTTATGTCTTACGACATGTCGTACAACTGACGGCTAGCCTGGCGACCGACAACCAATAGCCCCCATAAACAGGCGCTTTTGCTTGAAACCGCCAGACTGGCGTGAGCCGCCTAGAAAATGCCCCCATAATAGCCTGCCCCGTTCAGATTAAAAGCTTCCTTCCGGGCCAGTTTTGAGTGCCTGAAGCCAGTAAGCCACAGCTATAGGTAGGAAAGACAGGTAGGAAAGACGCTGCGGATTGCACTATTATCAAATTTGCGCTGTTCCCCCGGTCAGGCGGAATGATTCGCCGAGTTGGGGAGCAAGCGTCTGCGGGCGCTGGAGCGGTTACTGCTGCAAGGAAACGGCAAATTCATGGTTCAGGAACGTACCCTGCCTGTGTTTCAGGCAACATCAGCCCAGGTCACCCCGGAAGAGGGGCTGATGATCTATGAAGAC
>PXDR01000273.1 GCA_003566335.1 Cyanobacteria bacterium T3Sed10_344R1 | reverse complement strand
TTCAACGTCGGGGATGGCCTGGGGTGGCAGGGTGGGCAGGGGCACAATCGCCTGGTCGGGAATGGTCTCAACTAGACCCAAGTGGGGCAGGGCTCGGCAGAAGGTGGCGGCAAGCTCCCCTCGGGTAACGGGGCGAGTGGGCTGAAGCTGATCGAGGGTGGGGTAGTTGACGATCGCACCCCGACCTAAGGCGGCTGCGACACCTTCTCGATAGTCGTTGGGGATGGTTTGTTGGTCGGTCAGGCTGGCGCTCAGCAGGGCGTTGGCGCGGGGTTGGTACGGGTAGACCAACCCTTGGGTGAGGGAGACCAGGACTTCGGCTCGCTGCATGGGGTGGTTGGGGTGCAGCAAGTCATTCCAGGTGTGGGGTAAAAACTGGGTGGCGTAAGCGGCTGCGATCGCAGCTGCCCTTGGATCTTGGCGGTTAAAGTCTCGATAGGGCGGCGGCGGGGCGGTGGCCTGGCGATTGGCTACGCCGGGATAGGCTTGGTTCAACACCACGGCATAGTCAGCCCGGGAGACGGGGCGATCGGGCTGGAAGTTGCCCTGGGCGTCTAGGGACATGGCCCCGTGCTCGACTAGGCCCGTGATGCAGGATCGAGCCCAGTGGGTTTGAACATCGCTGGCTGCCTGGGCTGAGGTGAGGCTGCTGAGGGTGGCTAGGCCCAGACCCAGCACGATGCCGATGAGCCAGCGATAGGGAGAACGCCCCAGAGTTGGCCAAAGCCGCGCTGTTTTGCTGCCCTTAACCTGTCCCATGCCATCGTCCGTTAACTTCATGTTTGACCCTAGCCACTGTCGTTATCCGTTCATTTCGCGTTCATTTCGCGTTCATTTCGCTCAACGGATTATCCCTTAGATTGCTGCGATCGCAATCTGTTCCCCACGGGCAGTTTGGCTGAGCCCGTCCGCTATGCTGGAGCTACGGTGCATTGATAACCCTGGAATATCAAACGGTTATCCCCCATCCATTCCGGATCTTTCCCCAAAAAACTGCCATGAAGGCTTTCACTCAAAAACTCGCCGCTGCGGGTCTCACCTTTGCCGCCACCAGCTTGGGGCTGAGCTTACCGGCGATCGCAAATCCGGTCGTGATCAACAGCGGCGTGCAGGTGAGCACCCCCGGTCTGTCTGTCACGATCGGCCAACCCACTCGCCAACGCTTTCATCCCCACGGCCATTCGGGCCGCACCGTGATTTTCCAAACGGGGCCAGACAGTGGCGTTTACCTGCAGTCCGCCCCGTCTCGGCTGCACCGTCAGCCCCATTTCAGTAGCCCTCACCGGGTTTACCGCACGCCCCACCGTCCCACCCAGGGGGTGATTCGGGTTGGCCCCGGACAACAGCGAAATTCCGTGCGGCATCTGAACATTCGACCGCTGAATTACTGATTTTTGAGCTTGATTTTTTTGAGCTTGATTTTTTAGATCGGCAAGGGTGGCCTGAATCGGTTGGCTGCCTGACTGAACTAACTTTCCTTAGCGGATTAAGGTCGTTCCTGGCAAGGGAGCGACCTTTTTTTGGGTATTCTGCCGTTTAGGTCAGTCAGATAGTGGTATTTATTGAGCCACGGCAACCGAATCCACGGGAACGGCGTCATCCTACTCACCGTTCATTGAAAGCTGGGATCAACTCTATGATCACGGTTTTGACGATTGATCCCCCTGCTGTCGCTCTGGTAATGGGACAATTCCAAAACTGTTACAGCCTTCACAGGGTGGTGCGTCGGCCCCCCGAAGACGTTGATGTTGGGGGATGCTTCTCCACGCTTCTTGTGACTCCACACACACACCTATGGCTTCTATTCTTAAGCGTTTGGCTTTCAAGCATTTGGCTTTTAAGCATCTGGCTCAGACAGCTGCGATCGCAGCTTCGTTGAGCGGTAGTTTTGCCCTGCTGCCAACTGCGGCCCAGGCATTTCAGTTTGATCAGCGCCCAATTGACCCAGATCGAATCATTGCGATCGCAGCCCCTGTGGGCGATGGTGAACGGTTCCGGCTGATGATTCTGGAGCAAATCACCGATCAGCGCCAGTGCTGGCAAGAGCAGAGTGGTTCCCCGACCGTGGTGGAACCCCTGCTGCTGAACTTCGACTTTTCCGGCATCTGTGGCCGCAGTGCCGACAGCAACGGCTACTCTCTGCGGGTTGGCGACACCGACCTAGGCATGGAGTATCGGCTACAGATGGTGCAGCGCAGCAATCACTTAGCCCTAGTGGCGCTCCCCAGCCGAGGGTCTAGCAGCCAGCAAATTGAAATTGGCCGGACTGACGGCGTGACCAATGACTTTACTAAAATCCAGCTGAACTCAGGCTGGAAAATGACCCGACGGGTCTATGAAGGTCAGGCGCTTGGCCACACGTATTTAAGTCATGAGGGGCCGCTGGATACCCTGGTGGCGGCAAGACCGGCCCCATCTGCACCTTCGACCCCGACGCCGTCTTCGACCCCGTCTCGGCCCAGTCCGCCGACAATTTCCCGTCCCAGTGCACCGCCCACAGCCGTGCCGCCCACCCCAACCCCTGTACCGTCTGCGCCCATTGCCAGCAGTCGGCCTGGGGTCGCCTATCGGGTGATTGTGCCCATCAGTGGTGCTGACACCCTTAACCGCGTTCGCGCGGTTGAATCTGGAGCCTTTCGTACCTTGGTCAGCGGCCAGTCCGTAGTCCAAGCCGGGGTGTTTCAAGAATCGGCTCGGGCTCAGCAGTTGCTGCAGCGCCTATCCCAGGCGGGGCTCTCCCCCCGAGTGGTGGAAACCGGTGCCCTGGCCGTTACCCCTAGCCCTAGCCCCCAGGTGCCGCCACCTTCTCAAGGTCGTATCGTGGTGACGATTGACCCGGGCCATGGCGGTCGTGACCCCGGTGCGATCGGCATCGGCGGTCTACAGGAGAAAGGCGTTGTGCTTGAGATTTCCCGCCGGGTGCAGCAGCGGCTAGAAGCCAACGGCATCACGGTGGTGATGACCCGCACCGGGGATCAGACCCTAGATCTTGCTCCTCGGGTACAGGCGGCAGAGCGAGCCCGGTCAAACCTGTTCGTTAGCATCCACGCCAACGCCATCAGCATGAGCCGCCCAGAGGTGAACGGCCTAGAGACCTTTTTCCACTCCGGCGCTAGCAGCCAAGCCTTGGCCCGCAGCATCCAAAGCAGCATTCTCCAACGGGTGAATATCCGCGACCGAGGGGTAAAGCAAGCCAACTTCTATGTGCTGCGCAATACCTCCATGCCTGCAGTGCTGGTTGAGGTGGGCTTCTTGACCGGACGGGAAGACATTGTGTTGTTGCGGGATGCCAATAGCCGGATGCAGATTGCTGATGCGATCGCAGATGGGATTATTAGCTACGCCCGAGGGCGATAGGGTTGGGATGGTTAGTAAAAAAGCGCCTGCGTAGCAGCAGGCGCTTTTTTATTGGCTGTTGGCTGTTGGCTGTTGGCTGTTGGCTATTGGCCGTTGAAGTATGGTGCGCTAAGTGGTGAATCTAGAGGGTTTCAGCGGCGTTGGCTTGGGGTGGGGATTGTGCCGGAACTTTGGCGGCGGCGCGCTCTGTCTCTAGGCGCAAAATGGCGGATTGCAGCACTGGGGTCAGGCTAATGGAGCTATTCGCCAGGTTGAACAAGGGATTGGACAGTACCCCAGCCAGGGAGGTCGCGACGAGGGCCATCACCAAGCTAATTTGCAGGGGACGCATACCCGGTAGACTCCAGCGAATCTCGGGGTAGTTTTTCACGGCGTCCGACATTTCCTGGGGTTCTTTGACCACCATCATCTTGACGACGCGGATGTAGTAGTAGATGGAGATGACGCTGGTAATTAGACCTACTAGCACCAGGCCATAAGCGCCGGACTGCCAACCGGCCCAGAAAATATAGATCTTGCCGAAGAACCCGGCCAAGGGTGGAATCCCACCAAGAGACAGCAGGCAAATGCTTAGCCCCAGGGTCAGCAGCGGATCTTTTTGATAGAGGCCGCTGTACTCGCTGATTTGGTCGGTGCCGGTGCGCAGGGCAAACAGAATGACGCAGGTGAAGCCGCCCAGGTTCATGAACAGATAGACAAACAGGTAGAACACCATGCTGGCGTAACCTGCTTCGCTGCCGATAATCAGGCCAATCATCACAAAGCCCGCCTGGGCAATGGACGAGTAGGCCAGCATCCGCTTCATACTGGTTTGGGCAAGGGCTACCACGTTCCCCAAAATCATGCTGAGAATCGCTAGGGCGGTGAAGACAAAGCGCCACTGTTCTGACACCAGCGGGAAGGCGGTGACCAACAGGCGAATTGCCAGGGCAAACCCAGCGGCCTTGGAACCCACGGAAAGAAAGGCAACGACCGGAGTGGGTGACCCTTCGTAGACGTCGGGCGTCCATTGGTGGAAGGGCACTGCCGCAATTTTGAAGGCGATACCGGCAATCACAAACACCAGGGCAATCACCAGGCCAATCGGGGCATCGGTGCCGTCAGCCACGATCTGGGTTGCGATCGCACTCAACTTCGTTTCTCCACCCGACAAGCCATACAGCAGGGAAATGCCGTAGAGGGAAATAGCTGAACTGGCTGCGCCAATCAACAAATACTTCAGGGCTGCTTCATTAGAGCGGGGATCCCGCTTCATGTAGCCCGTTAATAGATAGGACGAAATACTCAGGGTTTCTAAGGCGACGAAAATCATCACCAATTCGTCTGCCCCCGCCAGGAACATCCCGCCTAGGGTGGCTGACAGCAAAATGGTGAGAAATTCCGCTAGGGAGGTGCCAGACTGCTCGACATAGCGAATCGCCATAGGCACCGTTGCCGCTGCCGACAGCAAAATGATGCCGCGAAACACAATACTCAGGGGATCAGTATTGAAACTGCCTAGAAATGTAATTGCTTCCCCTGTGTCCCACTGCAGCACCAGAGTGCCTGTGGCTGCCAAAACCCCTGCGATCGCCACATAAGGCGTCCAGCGAGAGGACTTGCGCCCCACAATTAAATCGCCAACTAAAATCACCAACAACGTGAGAATGACCACCCCTTCCGGAAGGATGCGGCCCACATTAAGCTGCTGACTCAGACTAACAACATCCATAAGTGCGCAGGTTCACAGGTGCAGTTCACAGGTGCAAAAAATCAGAAACAAACTGTACTGCTCTTGACAAAATTCCGAGCCAGTCCAGGAAAAACTCCCCAAACCTCCGAAAAATCGAGCAGGACAACTGTCCATAGGCATCTTAACGTGGATTTTTACCGATACTGGCCCAGATGCTAAAAACCCGATCATCCCGGTTTCTGGAGCCTGTTTCTGGGGCAGAATCCTCAGCTAACGCTGGGACAAACCCTGGCGAATCCGGGGGCGGGCCTTAGAAAAGTACAAAGTGCATACGGGCTCAAACGGATTCAAGTAAATAGAGGCTAATGCGGTTTAATGCTGCGATCGCCAGGCTCAGCGAGGGCATTTCCCCCCTGCCCTGCCCCGTTA
>PXDR01000312.1 GCA_003566335.1 Cyanobacteria bacterium T3Sed10_344R1 | reverse complement strand
GATCATGTCTTAGTGGGAGTTACTAGGGCTTATCTGTTTCCTTATCCGCGTTTTAGCAATACGCTTTATTTTATTGAGACACAGAGTAAAGGGCTAGTTCCTATAGCCTACGCTGTTTATAAATAATTAAGGGTGTAAATAATTAAGTCTACCTTTGGCCTTGCGATGAATATTTTCTTAGAGTAAGCGCAAAGAAAAAATCACTGAAGTTTGAATTGATAAAAGTTTACGAGAGCAAACCCTGAAACGTATACTTTCTTGTGAAGCCATCTATAAAATAAGCCGCTTTTATTAGGGATTAGGTTAGTGCGATCGCAGATCTTGTAAGGAGCTTTCCCAAAGATGACTCCTAACAACACCCATTCATATAGACCACCAAAAAGGAATCCAGCGATATCGGCTCCCTTACAAGGCCCAAGAGGTTAATTTTTGTGGATTAGGGTTGCCATTTGCTATGAGTATTGACCAAAGTTGAGGCGGTCGGTGAGATGAAGGAGTGCGATCGCATATCCAGTGGCAGAGATAACTGTAGCCGCTTATCTTAGCCCTTAGACTGATTTCTCCATAACCATTTCAAGACAATATGAGAAAAAGCGAGGCAGTATTTCCCAATCAAAACTGTTTCTTAGCTTATAGTTTCTTGATTTACAGTGCCCGCTGAATACGATCTGCTGGCACGCACCAAGAATCGAAGAATCGAAACTTTCAGCATTCAGAATTGCTAGCCGCGCTAAGAATATCGGTAAATTCTTAACTGTTGAAAACTCAACAGCTTGTTTTCCTCCTAAATTTCGCCGCCCTCTAATTTTCAGATACACCTTTTCTGCTGACCGCAGAGAGGAAACTCAAATCTTGCCTCGGTTACGTTTCGACGAAAGTTAGACACTTCCTAAACTGAGAGAACCTAAAATGACTTCTACAAGTGTTTTCCCAAACCTTGAAAAGCATATCCCCATCATGGGAGATATCACTGCAAAAAGCCCAATAGCGTACCAAGCCACGCGATTAATGGCCGAGGCTGTCAATGCAACTCAAATGGCACTGGCAGAAGCCTACATCAACGGATTAGAAATACCGGATTCGGTCTTTCGGTCACTGTTACACACATCAATGCCGATTCTATTTCAACATGCCCCCGGTCTACTAGCGCCCTACGAATGGGTCTTACGAGAGACCGATAGCTTGGCTGAATCTTCACGAGAGCTGATGAAGGTGCAGTATGACTTACCGCAAGCCATGCTCAACCAGATGTTAGGGGATTGGCAAGTAATCTACCCCAAATACAGCACCGGCTTCTGGGAGCATGGGGCGACCAATCTAGAGCAGTCGCAAATGCACATGATTGATCAAATGATTGAGCGACTAGAAATCAAAGATGGCGACCATATTTTGGACTTTGGCTGTGGCTGGGGCTGTGTGCCTAACTACATCATGTCTAAGTTCCCCAACGTGCGGTTTACGGGGCTGAACTTAAGCCATCAGCAGTGTGAGTACATGCGTCACAAAATGGAAGATCCAGAGAGCTACCTAAGTTCAGGTCGATTCACCCTGCATGAAGGCGATTTAAACGAAGCACAGTTTACCGAAAAATTCGACAAGATCCTCTCAGTCGGCGTCTTTTGCCATGTCGGCAATATGACCAATGCCTTCCAAAAGCTGGCATCTTTTCTCAAAAGCGATGGCAAGGTGCTCATCCATATCATCACGGTTCGCATCCCCAATAATATGTCATCCGGTTTTACCCACAAGTATATTTTCCCCCACGGTCGCTACTGGAATCATGATGCAGTTCCCAGCCATTGCCGTGATCTAAAAACGGTTAATCGGTGGTACATGAATGGGATAAATTACCACAAAACCCTGACCGCATGGCTGGAGAGATTTGATGAGTCTCAACAGAGCGTCAAATCTCTGGAATATGGCATGGACTACGCCAAGTTCCGTCGGATATGGCGCTTCTATCTACTGCTACTGGGGACAATTTTTGCGACTTGCGATGGTGAATACAACGGGAACGGTCAGTATCTCTTGACCCATGCCTAAGGGCTGAGCACAACTTCTTCAAGCAAGGGTCAGCGGTGGTCTACTGCCGCTGACCCCAAACGATATACCGACAATTCAAGTACACCAAGCTTGCTCCAGCCCTAAAGGAATAGAAAATGGAAACCAAGCTTGGCAAGCTTTTGGACTCGCTGCACGCTAGCTTCTGGTTTATCCCGACCCTGATGGTCGTGCTGGCGATTCTGCTTTCATTGGTCACGATTAACATTGACCAACGGCTAGAAGACGACATTATTTCGAGCCTAGGTTGGACGTATGCCCTCGGCCCCAGTGGTTCCCGAGCCGTTCTCTCTGCGATCGCAGGGTCAATGGTCACAGTGGCCACGACTGCCTTCTCAATTACCATCGTGGCGCTTCAGCTTGCATCGTCTCAGTTTGGGCCGCGTCTGCTGCGTAACTTTATGCAAGATACCGGCAACCAAATTGTCTTAGGCACCTTTATCTCTAGCTTTGTTTACAGCCTGCTGGTGTTGCGAACCATCAACGGGGTTGAGGAGGATGAGTTTGTGCCCCATGTTGCCGTCACCTGCGGGATTGGGATGGCGATCGCAAGTATTGGCGTTTTAATTTACTTTATTCACCATTCCGCCACCTCTATTCAGGTTGATCACGTCATTTCTAGCGTCGGCAACGAGCTAGAAGAAGTGATTGACCGACTTTTTCCTAACCAGACAGGTCGCGGCACATCAAAGCATCGAGTAGAACCCCTCCTCGCTGATATTCCAGCTAATTTCGAGCGCGAGACCAGCGCCATTCAAGCGGCGAGCAGCAATTATGTGCAGGCAATTGATATAGAGCAATTAATCCAAATTGCCGCAGCGGCTAATATCCTGATTCAGCTTCAGCATCGGCCTGGAGACTTTGTGATTAAAGGCAGTCCCCTGGTACTGGTTTATCCCGCACAATCGGCTGGCAAAAAGCTGCCTAAACAAGTCAACGATGCCTTTGTCTTGGGTTCAAAGCGCACCGACCAGCAAGATGTTGAGTTTTCGGTTAACCAACTGGTTGAGATTGCAGTCCGCGCCCTCTCCCCCGGCATTAACGACCCATTTACAGCGATTCGCTGTACGGATCAACTCAGTGCGGCCCTTTGTCACCTGGCTCAAAAAGAGATTCCCTCAACGTATCGCTACGACCACCAAGATCAGCTGCGCGTCATCGCCAAACCCGTGACTTTTGCCGATGTGACGGATAGTGCGTTTAATCAGATTCGGCAGTATGGGCAAACCAGCGTCGCCGTGACCATCCGGTTGCTAGAAGCGATCGCAGTCATTGCCTCCTTTACCCACACCCAAGCAGACCGAGCCGTCCTATTGCGTCACGCCAACATGATTGATCACGGCAGCCAAACGGGAATCACCGAGGAGTTAGATCTCAAGGATGTCAAACAACGCTATCTCGCTGCTGTAGCGGCCATCGGCCAAGCTTGACCGGAAGGCGAAAAGTGCGGTCTATCCAGTGTCTACCCAGTAGCACGGAGCCCGCTTCAGGAGATTTGTTTGAGGGGGAGGTCTTGGTTAATCGCCTCGATTTCCCGCTGTTCGAGCTGGTTGACTTCGCGGATGTGGGTGGTGAGGATGGCCTGGAGCCGAGGGTGGTAAAAGCGGTGGAGGCTGTGGTTGGGGGTGGCGGGGAAGCCCCGGCGTTTTTTGTGGCGGCCCCCGGCTCCGGGGTCAAAGGTTTGAATGCCGTGCTCGATTCCCCAAGCGATGGGGCCGTAGTAGCAGGCGTTGAAGTGAAGGTGGTTGTAGTCTTCTAAAGATCCCCAGTAGCGGCCATAGAGCTGATCCCCTTTGGTCAGGCAAAAGGACATGCCCACCGGGTCGCTTTGGTCTTCGCCATAGGCGGCAAACAGGACGACTCGGTGGCGGTAGCTGCTGTGCAGGGATTCAAAGAAGCGGCGGGTCAGGTATTTGCTGCCCCACCAGCCAAACTTGTCGCAGGTGTCGGCATAGAAGTCGTACATCTGGCCGCAGAGTTTGGGGGTGAGGTCATCCCCGGTGATGGGGACGAGCTGTAGACCTGCTTTGTCCAGGGATTTGCATTCTCGCTTGATGTTGCGGCGCTGGTTGGCGTTGAACTGGCCCAGGTAGTCGTCGAAGGTTTGGAACTGGCGGTTTTGCCAGATGTAGCTGTGGTGCAGCCAGGGGCTAAAGCCCAGTTGCTCCATCGTGCTGCGCCACTGGGGATCGGCATAGAGAAAGTGGCAGCCGGAAATTTGGTTGCGATCGCAAAACTGATCAATCGCCTGCACCATCAGGCCGCTCAGGGTCGCTTCGTCTTCCCCTGGGGCGATCAAAAAGCGGTAGCCCTCCACCGGGGTAAAGGGGGACATGCCCAGCAGCTTGGGATAGTACTCAATCCCCAGCCGGGTGGCCAGGTCGGCCCACTGATGGTCAAAGACAAACTCGCCGTAGCTGTGACCCTTGAGATAAAGCGGCGCAGCGGCAATCAGGGTGTTGTCCCGCCAGACGGTCAGGTGGTTGGGCAGCCAGCCCGCATTGGCCACGGCACTGCCGGACGCCTCCATATTGTGTAGCCAGGCCCATTCTAGGAACGGGGTTTGCAGCGGTAGGGCTAACTCATCCCAGGCAGCTTGGGGAATGTCCGCCAAGTTGCGAATCCAGGACACTTTGTAGCTGGGCTGGTGACGGGTTTGGGCTGGACGCACGGGTCGGTTCTCCCACAGAGGATTAGAGCCTAAATTCTTTCCCTAGGGTAAAGGACTTTTCCCTAGGGCGGGATCATCAGGACGCTGCGGGGGGCGGCAGGGCAACCACCCGATAATGCAGAAACACTTCGTCCCCCTGGGGCTGGGCGGAGAGCAGTTGCAAACGCGGGGCGAGTTGGTCTGAAGCCCAGCCCATTCCCTGCACCAAGGCGGGAGAAGCCTCGCCCCCTAGCAGCAGTGGGCAAACCGTTAGCCACAGGTCATCAACCACCCCTGCCCCCAGCAGCCCCGTCACCAGCCGTCCGCCCCCCAACACCGCTAACCGCTGCCAGCCCTGGGTTTGGCCCCAGTCCTGCAAAAGTTCGGCCCAGTTAAAGTCCGGGGTTTCAATCACTCGCTCAAAAGCATCTGGAGTATCCAACCGTCGCCAATGCTCAGCCCCCGCAGGGGTAGTCAACAGCCAGCGAGGGGTCGGTTGCTGAAAAAACCGGGCATTCGGCTCCAGTTTCCCCGAGGCAGAGCAAACAATTTGCACCGGCTGGGGCGGCTGACGGCGCTGGCGGCGTTCGGATTGCAGGGCGTGCGATCGCACCGTCATCGTCGTGCCATAGGCTCGCAGCGTCCCGGCCCCAAACAGCACCCCATCGGCCAAGGCCACCTGGGCTTCTAGATGGGCTTGGTCTGCTGGGGAGCCAAACCGGGCGGCGGTTTTCCCTGCCGCCAGCTTGCCG
>PXDR01000179.1 GCA_003566335.1 Cyanobacteria bacterium T3Sed10_344R1 | reverse complement strand
TCTGGGGAGGCTACGCCAACGACAGGCTCAGGGCGAACGGTTTCAAGTCCGTTCGGGCTGAGCTTGTCGAAGCCCTTTGTCAGCGACTTCACAGGGTCATCCGTCCCGCCTTAAGTTGGTACCCCTCAAGACGACGCTGGCGGAACGAAGCCGTTCATAAAACGTCTCCCCAAGGGAGAAAGCCACAACCTATCCGAGACGTTGTTGCAGAAAAGGCCCGTCCAAAGACTTCGCTCAGGGAATAAATACTGCCTGCCTAGGCCCTAAAAACAATGTGGCTCCAGATGAAGATCATCTGGAGCCTTTAGAGAACTAGAGAAACACTGAAGTCGCTGACAGTGTTCTTTCCTTGTTTGTACGACAGTAGTAGCGTAGTCGTGCGTAGCAAGCAGTAGTTGTGCAAGTAACTAGAAAGAATTGAGCTTAGACTAAATCACTTTCAAGGTTTACAGCGCCGACGGACTGACTTCAATAACCAAATGGTTTGAGCTGAATCCTGTTAAAAGCAAGGCTTTCTTCAAAGAAAACGGCCTTTAAGGATTGCAAGCTCCAGGTATTTCAGTCTGGAGGCAAAATAGAGCTTGGTTGAAAATGCCGATTAGATCTGCTTGGAATCGCTAGAGCTAAAAGGCTTATTCAGTTGTCCTTTTCTTATCTACTAAGTTATCACAAACAACTCGAAGATCCAGGGACATTTACTGTTGTTTACTTACTGTGTCGATTCGAGGCCGAGTGGCCACCACGTACACACGGCGTTCCCATACCCAACGCTTGCCCGATAGAACCCGGCGTTCACCCACCTTTAGGTTGGCAAACACTCGCTCCCCTTTTTGCCGGTTCTTGCCAGAGCGAGAACTGATCTTGTCGCTCTGGCGTAGCCTGAGTCGGAAGTTCACGGTCTTCGGCAGCATCAAAAAGCTGCACCTTCAGTACAAGGACAAAAAGGGAGGAACTTGAGTTGGGTTCTGTATCAGGGCAGGTGGGCTCGCAGAGCTGCTTGGATTTGGGTAATCTCGTTCATGAGCTAGGTCATGTTGAGGCTATGAACTCGATGCAGATCTAGGCCCCCTTAAACCAATGCATCAGAAGATCAGGCGATCGCCAGAGCCCATACCCCAGCAGCCCAAATACTGTCGTAATTAGCCCGGTGGCCACGTAGCCCGCCACCATCATCACCCCATCGGCTTCGAGCATAGCCACTACAAAAATCAAAATGCCGACCGTGGGTAAGGGGTTGGTCATGGGCACGGGACTCATCAACAGTAGGGTCAGCCAGCTAATGCAGGCTCCGTTGACCTGCCAGACTGCCGGGCTATTGGCCAAACGGGCAAAGCGGGGCCGCACAAACCGCTCGGTCAAGCGGGTGACTCGCTTGAGGTTACTCAGCACCTGCCGGGCCAAAAAGGACGGGAACTGAAACTGGGCCACTCGCCGGGGCAGCCAGGGGGATTTTCGTCCTACGGTCATCTGTAGCGCTAGCAGCAGGCAGGCTGAGCCCAAAACAGTGCTAACTCCCGGCGGCATGGGAAATAAAAACGGCAGAACCAGCAAACCAATCACCAGGCCAAACCCTCGCTCGGCAGTTTCGTTCAACACATGGGCTAGGGTCAGTGGCTGGTGGGCTAATTGCTCCAGCAGGGCCTTAATTTCCTGAGAAAACCGGGGCGGCGGCGAGTTAGCGTCCATGTCTAGTTTTCTCGACCGTTTTCTCGACCCATGGAGCTGGCTCTGTAGCGGGTGCAGCTTGGCGTTGGGGTTGAGCATAAATCCAATCTAAGGAGGTCGCCCCAGCGACTAAAGTGGCCAAGGCTAGGGTCAGTAGCAGCGGCCACGGAGTGTCGAAAATGGCGTTTATTTTTTTCATCAGAGTCCCTTATTAGGGTTGAGGGTTGGAAGCTGGGGCTGCTTGTGCTTGAGGCTGAGCTGAATCACCAGTTTTTCCGCCTCTAGCCAGGTAAACAGCAGGGCGCTAACGCCAAAGCAAATCGCTAGTTCGACCCCTGATAGCGGATGTAGCCCAAAAAAACGTTGCAGTAGCGGCACGTACATCAGCCCCACTTGCAGGCCAGTCGTCAGCAGCACCGCTCCCCAGATAAAGGGGTTTGACAGTGGGTTGAGCTGCACCGTCAAGCGAGTATCAGAGCGGGCAGCCAAGGCATGGCCCATCTGGGCTAGACAGAGGGTGGTAAACACGATGGTTTTCCAGGTATTGGGATCGCCAGGATAGCCGGGCGCGTTGGTGTAGCGGTAGGCCCAACTCATCAGGGCAATGGTCAGCACCGCCAGCACAATACCGACCCGCACCATGTAGTTGCCTAGCCCCCGAGCAAAGATGCTTTCTCTGGGGTTGTGGGGCGGGCGCTGCATTACGTTGGGTTCTGCGGGTTCCATCGCCAGGGCCAACGCGGGCACGCCGTCCGTGACCAAGTTCATCCACAAAATTTGCAGAGGTGAGAGGGGCACGCCGCCCAGCCCCATCAGCGGGGCAGCGGCAATGGTCAGCACTTCGCCAATGTTGCTGCCCAGGATGTATTTAATGAAGCGGCGAATATTGTCGTAAACCACTCGACCCTCTTCAGTGGCCGCGACGATAGTGGCAAAGTTGTCGTCGAGCAACACCATGTCGCTGGCTTCTTTGCTGACATCGGTGCCGGTGATGCCCATGGCAATGCCGATATCAGCTTGCTTCAACGCTGGGGCATCGTTGACGCCGTCACCAGTCATGGCGACAAATTCTCCTCGTTTTTGCAGGGCTTGGACAATCCGCAACTTGTGCTCGGGGGCAACGCGAGCATAGACGCTGACGTGGGCCACAGCTTGCTCAAGTTTTTCGATCGATAGGTGAGTCAGCTCGCGTCCGGTAAGAACGGCATCGCCAGGTTGAGCAATGCCCAGGGTTTCAGCGATTGCCCTAGCGGTGAGGGGATGGTCGCCGGTAATCATCACCGGGCGAATGCCCGCTCGCCGACAGGCCACCACAGCGGCGCGCACCTCGGGGCGAGGGGCATCGAGCATCGTCACCAACCCTAGCCAGATCAGCGCCTGCTCTTCCTGCTCTAGGGCCATTAGGTCAGCCTGGGGCAGGGGTTTCATGGCGAAGCCCAGCACCCGCAATCCCTGCGCTGCCAGGGCGTCATTTTGCGCCAGAATGCTTTGTCTTTGGGTGGGGGTGAGGGGCAGGATTTGGTGGTTGCCCTGGCTGGTGTGGCACTGCTCTAGCACCAGCTCGGGGGAGCCTTTGGTGAACATTACCTGGGGAGCCAAGGGCCAGTCGGCATCGGGGTGGGACTGCACGACAACGCTCATGCGCTTGCGCTCAGAGGAGAAGGGAATTTCAGCTAGGCGGCTGCACCGCTGGCTAAGGGGGGACTGTTCAAATCCGCCTTTTCCGGCCAGGGCTAGCAGTGCCCCTTCGGTGGGATCGCCCAGCATTGTCCAAAGGCTGCCAGACCGGTTGAGGCTGGCATCGTTGCACAGGGCACAGGCCAGCAGCAGCGCTTGCAGGGTGGGATGCGCGTCTACCGACACTGCAGCGCCATCCATCAGCAGATCACCCACTGGGGCATAGCCGTCGCCAGTGATCTGGTACTGGCTGTCCAGGGTGTGCACCTGTTGCACCACCATTTTGTTTTGGGTGAGGGTGCCGGTTTTGTCGGAACAGATGGTGGTGACGGAACCCAGGGTTTCAACAGCGGGCAATTTGCGAATGAGGGCATGGCGGCGCACCATGCGCTGGGTGCCCAAGGCCAAGGTAACGGTAATTACGGCGGGCAACCCTTCTGGCACGACGGCCACGGCCATGCTGAGGGAAACTTCTAACAGTTCGTCGAACAGGCTCAAATCGCCAGTGCGCACTAGGCCCACCACCACCACTAGGGCGACTAGCACTAAAGACCCGGTTACCAGCACATTTCCCAGCTGAGTCATCCGCTGCTGTAGCGGGGTTGGCTCGGACTCAACCGACTGAATTAGGGTGGCAATGTGGCCCAGTTCGGTCTGCATCCCAGTTTGGGTCACCAGCACCGTGCCCCGCCCTTGCAGGACTTCGGTGCCCTGAAATACCAGGTTGAGGCGATCGCCCAAGGCTGAGTCTTCCGGCAGGGTAAGCTCAGGTTGCTTGGTCACTGCTTCGGCTTCGCCGGTCAGGGCGGCCTCGCGCACTTGCAGATTCGCGGCGCTCAGGAGGCGACCATCAGCGGGCACCTGCCCCCCGGCCTCGATTAGCACCACATCCCCTGGCACCAAGGCTTTGGCGTCAACTTCTTGCTCTTGCCCCTGGCGCAGCACCCGCACTCGCGGGGAGGTCATGTTTTTTAGGGCGGCTAGGGCTTTTTCGGCTTTGCTCTCTTGCAAGTAGCCCAAAACGCCGTTGAGCAGAACAATGGCAAAAATTGCGATCGCATCTTTAGGAAAGTTCCCTTGCTGTATATCCAGCCCTAGGGACACTAAAGCCACCGCAATCAACATCAGCAGCATGATGTTTTTGAACTGATCCCACAAAATTGCCCAGAGGCTGCGGCTGGCTCCCGCTTGCAGTTCGTTTAAGCCATACACCTGTTGCCGCCGTTCCACTTCACTAGCGGTCAGACCATCAGGCTGGGTTTCGAGCAGGGCGATTGCCTGGGGGGCCGTCAGGGTGTGCCAGTGGGTAGACACTGGGCCAGACGATGACTCTTGTGCTGCATCCGCGATCACGTCAGAAGGGGGGCTGTGAACCACGATAGCTATTGACCTCAAAGAACAGGTGCTACGATTAAATCGTGCTTAGAAGACAGTTATAGCACTAAAAAATAGTGCTGACGTGAAACGCAATGTTAAATCCTTTCCTGCCAGAGTCGCTGATTTGCCGTGAGGCTGAGTTGCAGCAGGTGTGTGACCTGATCGGGCAAGACAGTGATTTTGTCGTGACGGGGGTGCCCGGCATTGGTCGGCGTACCTTAATTCGCAATGCGGCAAAGCGTCTGGGGGCGCGCTGGCTAGAAATAGACTTTCTGCGCTGCCGCAACGCCGGGCAGTTTCTAAGATTTCTGGCTGATGGTTTGGTCAGTGCCTTCTTAGCGTCAAAAGAGTTGGCAAAAATCCAGCAGTGGAGTCTGAACCAGCCGCTATCGCTGGATCACACCCTGTCTCCCCAGCCGCGTTTGGTTTGGCCCCAATCCCACGGCAAAGAGTGGCCCTTGTTTGAGGGGCTGCTCTCTTTGCCCCAACATTTGGCTGAGGTGCTGGATTGCCAGGTGATTATTGTGTTTCACAACTTTCCCCATCTGCGGGCTTGGGATCGCCAGGGCAAATGGGAAAGCCACCTGCGCCAAGAGATTCAGCGTCAGAGTCGGGTGAGCTATGCCCTTGTCGCCACCGTCGCTGAGCCTTGGATGACCGCCAGTTGCCTGCCTGTCATTAGCCTTGCGCCTTTGCAAAATACTGACTTGCAGCCCTGGGTAATCACTACGATGGCCGCAGATGGGCTTGAGTTT
>PXDR01000108.1 GCA_003566335.1 Cyanobacteria bacterium T3Sed10_344R1 | reverse complement strand
GGTGATCGTCAAAATGGGTGCCCTCGGGGCGTACTGTAGCGGCCCCGAGGGTAGTTTTCATGTGCCTGCTTTCCCGGTAAAGACGGTGGACACCGTGGGGGCAGGCGATGCGTTTAATGGTGGGCTGGCTGCGGCGCTAAGTGAAGGGCTAAAGCTAGAAGAGGCAGTGATTCTTGCCAGTGCGATCGCAGCTTTATCCACGACCCAGTCCGGCACTCAAGCCGCCATGCCCAGCCGCAAAGAGCTAGAAGCCTTCCTCAAGCGCTAAACTCCAGCGCTGGGGAGCAGCTTTCAGAAGAGCCTCGGCCCCTTAATTGCCACCCACGCTAATCGGCGTGCCGACAACCTCAGCGCCCGTCAGGTCAATGGACTCGAAGAAAGCCCCTTCAACCTGGGCATGGTAGAGCCGGGCATCACTTAGGTCAGCCTGCTCCAAGTTGGCATAGTTCAAACTCGCGTTGGTCAAAAACGCTCCTGTTAGATTTGCCCCGCCCAAGTTCGCGCCGGTCAAATCTGCGCCTTCTAAGTTGATGTAGCTCAGGTTAGCCCCACGCAAATCAGCGTTGCGTAAGTCTGCCCCAATCAAGTGTTCGCCAGTGAGGTCAACCCCAGATAGGTCGCACCCTTCACAGCTCCGGGTGACCATCAGCTGCTGCACCGCCTCTGTAGAGGAAGCAGCCGGAGAGGAAGCAGCTGGAGCTGTCTCAGGTTGGATCGTCGTCTGTGCCCGAGCGATCGGGGTTGCGATCGCACCGCCGAGCATCATCGGCACCATCAAAGCCGCTGCTGTCATTAAAGTCCGTTTCATCTTGCCCATTTCCTCCAGTTCAGTTCAACAGTCAGCGTCGTCAGGTCGCTTGCTTAGCGTTACCGTCGAGTAGACTCCATCACAGAATCAACCCAACTGCTTTAGCAAGCATCACCACCGCTGATTGCAGCTCATCCTGAATGAATCCTGAATGAGTCAAGTCAAGCTTCTCCAAATCTGTGATCTCCAAATCTGTGATTTAGATTGCTTGCGATCGCTGTCGCCAACATCCTTTCGGAAATATCGCGACAGGTAGAAATCAGCACAGTTGCTGCACAAACAGCATGATCCCAGACTAATTCCAGACAGTCATGCCGCCAGCAACTCAATTCAAGTAACTAACTAATTCAGCCAGATTTAAACAGCCAGATTTAAACAGTCAGCTTAAGCAATGTCGTTGAGCAATAGTCAACTCAATTTCGCCTGCTCAAACCCTCATTTAACCTGTCAGCGTTCAGCAGACCTAAACAGCCCCTGAACAGTTTTCCGAAGAAACAACCTAGCTACTAGCTAAGAATGATCCAGATTGCTCTTGCACTCTGACTCAGTTAATTACTCATCAACTGTGACGCTATACCCCTATCCTGGCACAGGGTTGGGCCTCAGACAGGGCGGTTACCCGTCGGTTTAGAGAAAAATTCAAGAAAAGCTACCTATCGTTATAGGCCCGCGCTAATCCCGCTGAAATATCTCAGCCTAACGATAGAGACCACAGTCTACCCTTAGCCACGTGCAGCCCTTCGCCCGGAGCTACAACAGCCCTTCGCCCTGAACTCCCTTCACAATCCGAGACAGTTCACTCTTTTCATCCACCGAGATCCGCGTTGGCGATCCGCTAATGATTCGCTCCAGATTGCGGAACGAGTCCTTGATTTGCGGGCCGCCTTCATCAATGGTGTACTCGCGAATGCCCTTGTCATGCCAAGAGCCACGCATCTTAAATACATTCAACGCCCGGGACATCTCCCCGCGAATCTCCACATACTGCAACATCAAAATCGTGTCGGTAATAGTGGAGATATGGGAATCTGTAATCGAATGGGAGCCCATAAACTGCTCCGTTGTGTTGGTGAAGAAGCCGGTAATTTCTTCCTGCTTGGCATATCCCGTCACGCCAATCACAAACTGACGGAACGAATTATTGCTCACCCCCCGATCTAGGGCCGACAGCGAGTCGATGGCAATTCGGGCCGGTTTAAACTGAGCGATCTCAGTTTTGATAATTTGCAGGTGATCTTCTAGTCCCGCCGATTCTGGATAGGCGCAGATAATCTTCAGCAGCCCCTGGCGCTCCATCTCTTCAAAATTGGTGCCCCAAGACGTCGCATTGCGAAACAGCTGGGCTCGGGATTCTTCATAGGCAAACAAAATCGCCCGCTCGCCTTCCTTGCAACCGTTCTCCAGGAACTTGCTGACCAGCAGCGTTTTCCCTGTGCCTGTCGCCCCCGTTGCCAGGATGATCGAGTCCTTGAAAAAGCCGCCGCCGCACATCTCGTCTAGGGTCTTCACCCCTGACGATACCCGCACATTCGAAGACTTCTGGGTCAACCGCATCGCCCCCAGCGGGAAGATATTGATGCCGTCATTGGTAATCGTGAACGGGTATTCTCCCTTCATGTGGGTGGTGCCCCGCAGCTTCAGGATTTCCACCGTGCGCCGCCGTCGCTCACCCTCCAGCACGTTGCGCACAATCACCACATTGTCCGAGACAAACTCCTCGACCCCAAAGCGAGCCACCGGGCCATACTCATCAACCCGCTCCGTCGTCATTAGGGTTGTGGCCCCCACCTGCTTCAGCCGAGCCACCAGGCGAAAAATCTCCCGGCGCACCACCGAGGCAGCATCATACTGCTGAAACACCGCCGTCACCGAGTCAATGGAGACCCGCTTGGCCTTGTACTTGCGGATCGCGTACTGAATTCGCTCAATCAGTGCGGATAGGTCAAAGTTACCGACCACCTCCTGACCCTCAGGATCCGGCGACGCATCCAGAATGAACAGCTTGCCCTCATCCAGCAACTGCTGTAGATCCCAATCAAAACTCTGGGCGTTTTTGATGATGTCCCGGGGCGACTCCTCAAAGGTGACCAGAATGCCGGGTTCATCAAAATGACGAATGCCGTTGTATAGGAACTGCACCCCCATGAGGGTCTTGCCTGTTCCCGAAGTGCCGCTGACCAGGGTGGTACGACCAACCGGCAAGCCACCGTGGCTAATATCGTCGAATCCTTCAATCATGGTGCGGATTTTCTGCACCCCGACCAACTTAGATTTATTTTGTCCAGATTGAGAGGGTTGATTCATAGATCCGAATTAATAGGAAATTTAAGCAATGGGGATTTTAAGCCCAGCGTTGATGACTTAAACCGACAGATAACTTACATCCCAAAACCAACAATACTAAACCTTTTGGAGTGAATCGAGAATACTGCCCAAAAACCGAACTACCCCCCAAATCACCTCAACTTTGTTAATGAAACTGATAAATCAAGCTGATGAATCTACTGAGTCTGGCTGCGAACTATCGGCCATATCCACACTCATGGGCTGGATTCCCCAGTTTGGGCTTCTAGACCGAGATAACTCTAGACCTGGAGACGCTTAGTCAGGGACAGCCCCCAATACCCTGGCTGAGTGACAGAAACTCAGAGATTTTGCGGGAGGCGTGGGGCGGCGTTGCTTCAGTAACCGTCCCAATTAGTTGTAAAGCTCATCCTCCCGCAGTTCTTCGTAGAGTAAATCCAGGCCAATCAATACCCGCTCGCGGTCAGAGAGATCCCCAATAATCTTGCGCACAGGGGGCGGTAAAATTTTTGCCAGGGTTGGGGTTGCCAAAATCTTGTCTTCTTCCGCGAGCTGCGGATTTTTAAGCACGTCGATTACCTTGAGGGCATAAACCCCCTGAAACTCCCGCTCCAGGATGTTGTTGAGCGTTTTCAGCGCCCGGATAGAGTTGGGGGTATTTCCCGCAACATAAAGCTTAAGAATGTAGGTCTTTTTCAGGGAACTCATAACCACCACTGCAAGCAAGGATAATCAGCAACTCAGGCAAACAGCCGGACGCCCAGGCCCAACTTGTCCTGGGACAGCCCCTACGGATCGCGCGGAATTGAGCGGCGATACATTTCGCAGAGATGAGCAATTACATCAATCAAAGTTAGACGATAGTCCAGCAGGATGTCTTCGCTCCGTCCCTCTAACTGCAGTTGCTTAGCAAAATTCTCCATCAGCTCCATGTGAATTTCTACCACTTGGGAGACTGAGATATCTGCGAAAAAGGCAACGTTGACATAATCATCGATTTTTTGGTTAAGCTCACTTACCCCACTGTCAGAAAAGTAGTTAAGAATAATCTCCCGGTAGTCCCGCCGCAGTCGATCGATCAGTTCTCGACGTTCTGCCTGGGTCATATTTCGCAGGAAGTTTTGGGGGTGGCGTTTGTAGTAAACCCCCAGGTAGCCTAAGCGTTCCCGCAGCCGCTCTGCCAGCCGTTTTTGCTGCAGGCTTAGCAGCAGGTGCTGATTTGCATTGGTGTCGCTACGCTCGGTGCTAAAGGGGGGAACTGGGTTAGCCGTTGCGCCAGGCAGCTTCAAAAAGTCGGCAATCGCCTGGTTGATGGCTACATCTAGCTGGTCTAGCTGAGTGGTTGACAAAAAGGTGACGGCCCGGTGATACCCAAAGGAGCTAGGAGCCTGAGGATCCACAGGGGCAGGCGTTATTACCAGTAGCGGCAGCCAGATATCTTGACTGTGCAACTGCTTAACTAAGGTCATCAGCTGATCGTCAGCATCGGCTTCTACGATTAGGCAGTCCACTTTTTGGCGGTTGATCTTGACCCACTTCAGCAGATCCACCAAGTTCTTGTGGTAGCTGGTCTCATGGGGATCACCGCTCAACTGCTGCCGAAGGTTATCGGCTAGTGGAGCAGAAAAGGTCAGAACACTCAAAAAAAAATGGGAGGGCAAAACCGACTGCCTCGGAAATGACTGAGAACCTAGGGTGGCGCTAGCGGGCCAATTTTTTAACAAGAATTAATATAGCTAAATACTGCGACACAATTTCGATAATAAGGCTTAACAATGTATTGTAACGGCTACTGCCAGTCCTATTGGCAGACTTGGGAAAGTCGTCATAATGGGTTTTAGACTAGGTTTGAAGGGCGTTGAGGCTTATGCTGAGAGGCTCAGGGCAGGCCAGGGTTTAGGGCTGTTTCAGGCCACGGCTAAGTAAAACTACGGCCTCAACGGTTTAGAGGGTTTTCCCTACCCATGGGGAGATCGTCTTTCGCTAGGGATCGTCTTTAAGGGTGCTATGGTCGCCGATTCCCTGACACAATTTTTGATCTGGGTGCCAAGTTGTCCTCAGACTGCCAGTTTGGCCACGGGCATGCACCTGTACCAGACCCATTTGGGCAGCCGTCCTACGGGACTGATGCTGCTTGATGATGGCGATCGCCCGGTCGGGATAGTGCCTACAGCCGCCTTGCTGGAGCAAGCGCTGGAGGTGATCGGTCAGCCTGCCCCGGCGTATTTGCCTCACCGGCTGGGGGCTGGGTTTGCGGCGGAGCTGAGTCCATCCTTGCCCGCCCCAGCCTGGAGCCATGGGTTTAGCACTCAGTACCGCCAGTTGATGACGCCTGTGATGGTGTTGTCAGCGGAGCTATCTCTTCATCAGCCCGCCCAGCG
>PXDR01000607.1 GCA_003566335.1 Cyanobacteria bacterium T3Sed10_344R1 | reverse complement strand
TGGCTCCTCGCGCTCGACGCTCGGCCGACGCTATCGGGCTCGGGTACGGTTCGGCCCACGACCGAGAGCCGGTCGGCCACCGGCGCACGTGGGGTAGGTGCGCCAGCCAGCCTTCGGCCCGTGGACGCGGTGCGCTCCACGGTCGTGAGAGCCGGCACGGGGAGGACACGCCGCCATGAGCGATAGCAACGACAGCAACCAGCCCATCATTTACGTCAACGACGGCATCAATGACGAAATGCCGTTGATGAGCGTCACCAGTCTTGATGCCGGAGAGCACAGCATCGGCATCGAGAGCCGGGCCGACCAGCTAGTAACAGACATTAGAGAAGGGCTACAGCGCTATCGCAGCGAGCGTCAGCCTGAACGCTTACAGCAACAGCTTTGGCGCACCGTACAGATCTTGGCGGTTGTCAGCCTCACCAGCTTTGGCTTAGTGCTGCTGCAACAGCAAACCAGCCGCCGTCGCCGCGCGGCAGAGCAGGCTTATGCCGCCAGCCATAGCCCAGACGACCCCAGCATTGACCTGCGCGAACGGGTCACCCAACAACGACGGCGCAGCGTGCTAGAAGCCAAACTGGTCACCTTACAGTTGATTCAGGTGGGTCTTTGGGGAGGCAGCCTGTTCTATCTCCTGTGGCTCTTTCCCCAGACTCGCTGGATTGTCCCGCTAGTTTTCTCGATTCTCCATATTCCGCTGCAAGTCGCCCTGCTCATCTTGGGAATTTTCATCGCGATTCGCCTGACTGGGTTAGCGGTTGACAGCAGCTTTGCCGTCCTGCAAGAGCGGTCAATGCTAGCCCCCACCAGCAGTCAGCGGGTCACCCTGCGCTTTTCCACCTTCTCGCAGGTGGTCAAAAGTATCGTGACCTCAACCCTAATTGCCATCGGCATTCTCTGGGCCTTGGCCATGATGGGAGTCAACCTTGCCCCGATTCTGGCTGGTGCCGGTATTGTCGGTTTAGGTATTTCCCTAGCCTCCCAGAGCCTGGTACGGGACATTATCAACGGCTTCCTGGTGCTGTTTGAAGACCAGTACGGCGTCGGCGATGTGATTGTGGTGGGAGAAGTGGCCGGGTTTGTCGAGACGATGAACCTGCGCATTACCCAACTGAGGAATGAAGAAGGACGGCTGATCACCATTCCCAATGGCCACATCACCGTAGTGCAAAACCTGTCGAAGGAATGGTCGCGGGTCGATCTCCAAATTCCGGTGGGCCTGACCGCCAATATTGACGACGCCCTTGCCCTGGTGAAGCAAGTGGCCCTCGACATGACCGAAGACTGGCAGTGGAAGGCGCTGATTTTAGAACCGCCGCTGCTGCTCGGGGTTGATCATCTCGACCATGTGGGAGCCGTAATTCGGCTCTGGATGAAAACCATGCCCCTCAAACAGTGGGATGTAGCGCGGGAATACCGCCGTCGGCTAAAGAATGCGTTTGACGCCGCCGACATCCCCATCGGCATTCCCCAACAGTCAATCCGGGTCACCCCCTGGCCGCCCGTCAATCCAGCCGTTGGCCCTGGCCCAGCGGCGTCCTCTGCCGATGCCGCAGCCAACGCAGCCACGGACGCCCCCACAGACGCGGCCCCCGACCCCACAGACGACCTAGCCACCGACGCCGTAGCACTCCACCACCACAGTCGCCCGTACAGCAACAGCCACCTGTCCAGCTAGGGCCAGCGTTAGTCGCGATGGGGTGCATTGCTGCGGGAATGCACCCCATCGGCTGGAAGGCTAACGGTTCAAAAAAGACTCAAAGTTATAGATCCCGTGAGTTCGCAGCGGGTTTATCCGGCTCAGCGTAAAGCTTGTTAGAACATTTCTGGGCAGTCTGGGTACTGAGGGGGCATCCTCCGGCAGAATAGAGCCGTCTGCTGCTCTGTTCTTGTCCAGCTATTTTCTGGCGTTTATTTTTAGCGTTTATGCAAACTACGGCGACCACCCTGCCCGCTGTGCTCGTGCTAGAGCCGAAGGTCTTTCAAGATGAGCGCGGCTTTTTTTTTGAAAGCTTCAATCAGCAGGCGTTTGAGCAAGCGACCCAGACGACCTATAGCTTTGTTCAGGACAATCATTCTCTGTCTAAGCAAGGGATCTTGCGGGGGCTGCACTATCAGCTAGAGCAAACCCAGGGGAAGCTGGTGCGGGTGGTTAGCGGCCAAGTATATGACGTGGCGGTTGATTTGCGCCGCAGTTCCTCTAACTTTGGTCAGTGGGCAGGGGTAGAGTTGAGCGCCGACAATAAGCGGCAGATTTGGGTGCCGCCGGGGTTTGCCCACGGGTTCTATGTGCTGTCACCCGAAGCTGAGGTGCTGTACAAAACCACGGATTACTATCACCCCGCGTCGGAGCGCACTCTGGCCTGGGATGATCCCCAGGTGGGGATTGACTGGCCCCTGATCGGCGAGCCGGTGCTGTCGGCGAAGGATCGCCAGGGCCAGACGTTGGCGACGGCTGAGGTGTTTGCATGAGCCAGATTTTATTGCTGGGGCGGGATGGACAGTTGGGCCAAGCGCTGAAGCCGCAGCTAGAGGCGCTGGGGCCGGTGACGGCGTTGGGGCGAGATCAGCTGGATTTAGTTGATCCTGCCGCCATTGCCGAGACGGTGGCGGCGATGCGGCCCCAGGTGATTGTGAATGCGGCGGCCTATACGGCGGTGGATCGGGCGGAATCGGAGCCCGACCTAGCTCAGAAAATTAATGGCGATGCGCCGGGGCACCTGGCGATGGCGGCGGCACAGTGTGGGGCGCAGCTGATCCACGTCTCGACGGACTATGTGTTTGACGGTCAACAGGGGGTGCCCCGCCAGCCCCAGGATGCCACTGGCCCTTTGGGGATTTATGGCTTGAGTAAGTTGGCGGGTGAACTGGCGGTGCAGCAGGCGTTGCCCAATCGCCATCTGATTGTGCGTACGGCCTGGGTTTATGGGGCGGCGGGGCCAGGGAATTTTGTCAAAACGATGCTGCGGTTGGGCCAGTCTCGGCCTGAGCTGCGGGTGGTGCAGGATCAGGTGGGCAGCCCGACTTGGACGGGGGATTTAGCGGCTGCGATCGCAACCCTAATCAAGCTAGGGCCAGCCGTCCCTGCCGGAACTTACCACTACACCAACAGCGGGGTAGCCAGCTGGTATGACTTTGCGATCGCAATTTTTGAAGAAGCCAAAGCCCTGGGGCTACCCCTGACCGTGACCGACGTGCAGCCCATCCCCACCAGCGCCTATCCCACCCCGGCCCGTCGCCCGGCCTACTCCGTGCTGAACTGCCAGCAGACCACCGATCTCTTAGGCTACCCCGCCCCCCACTGGCGGCAAAGCCTGCGCACCATGCTCAGCCAGTACCTTCAGGAAAGCCAGCAACCATGAAAGCCCTGATTTTATCCGGCGGCAAAGGCACCCGCCTGCGCCCCCTCACCTACACCGGGGCCAAACAGCTTGTCCCCGTAGCCAACAAACCGATTCTTTGGTACGGCATCGAAAGCCTGGTCGCGGCAGGCATCACCGACATTGGCATCATCGTCAGCCCCGAAACCGGCGGTGAGATTGAAGCCAAAACCGGCAGCGGCGCACAGTTTGGGGCGCAGATTACCTACATCCGCCAAGACAGCCCAGATGGACTGGCCCACGCCGTCAAAATCGCCCGACCGTTCCTGCAAGATCAGCCCTTTGTGATGTATCTGGGGGACAACCTAATTCAGGATGGCCTTAGTGAGTTTGTCCAGACCTTTACCGCCAAAGCCCTGGATGCCCTGATTTTGCTGAAGCCGGTGCCGAACCCCACCGCCTTCGGCGTCGCCGAAGTTGATGACGACGGTCGAGTGCTGCGGCTGGTGGAAAAACCGCCAGACCCCCCGTCTAACCTGGCCTTGGTCGGGGTCTACCTATTTTCGGCCCAAGTGCAGGCCGCAATTGACCAAATTCAGCCCTCCGCTCGGGGGGAGCTAGAAATTACCGACGCGATTCAGCAGCTGATCGACAGCCAGCAAACCGTCGAAGCCCAAACCCTGGGGGGCTGGTGTCTCGATACCGGCAAAAAAGACGACCTGCTAGAGGCCAACCGGATCATCCTGGATGAGTACCTGGGGCCAGCCCAACTCAAGGGCGAGATTGACGCCGCCAGCCAAGTCAGCGGTCGGGTCACCTTGGGGGCAGGGTCAACCCTGGTTAACTGCACGGTGCGCGGCCCGGTAATTATTGGCGAAAATTGCCGCCTAGAAAACTGTTTTGTGGGAGCCTACAGCAGCATTGGCAGCAATGTCACGCTGACAGATGTCGAAATTGACCACAGTGTGGTGCTGCAAGGGGCAACCATTGTCGGCATCAACCAGCGGATTGTCGATAGTCTGATTGGCCAGCGGGCGCGGTTGACTACAGCTCCTCAGCGGCCCAAAGCGCTGCGGTTTTTGGTGGGGGATGATAGTCAGATTGAGTTGGCGTGAGGGGGAGATCTGTTGGCTATTGGCTATAAAGCCCTTCGGGCATGGCTCGCTGTGCTCGCTAGGGCTGTTGGCTTAAGTCGCGTAGGGTGCTGTTAGGCAAAGCCGTAACGCACTGCTCTAAAAAGCTTGGCTAGTGCATTGTCAAGACTAAGAATTCGGGCTTCGACAGGCTCAGCCCGAACTGCTATATTCCGGTCACCCTGAGCTTGTCGAAGGGTCTTCAAGGTCTTTGTGATCCTAAAATCTAGGACTGACAGAGCACTAGGGCTGTTGATTTGAGTATTGATATGTCGTGGGGGAGATGGGGTGATGGTGGAGTTAGGGATGGGTTCAGAGTCGGGTTCAGAGCCGGGATTGAAGCGGCTGTTGGTGACGGGGGGCGCGGGGTTTATTGGCTCTAATTTTGTTCGGCACTGGTTACAGCGACACGGGACGCCGGTGGTGGTGCTGGATGCGTTGGCCTATGCCGGGAATCGGGCTAACTTAGCCGATCTGGAGGCGGATCCCCAGGTACCGCTGACGGTGGTGGTGGGGGATATTTGCGATCGCACCCTAGTTGACCAACTGCTCAGGGATCATCAGATCGACACCCTGGTTCACTTTGCTGCTGAGTCCCATGTGGATCGCTCCATCCTGGGGCCAGCGCCGTTTATCCAGACCAACGTGGTGGGTAGCTTCACCCTGCTAGAGGCGTTCCGGCAGCATTGGCTAAAGCTGGGCCAGCCGGAGCATCTGCGGTTTCATCACGTGTCCACGGACGAGGTCTATGGCAGCCTTGGCCCGGCGGATCCGGCCTTTAGCGAAACCACGCCCTACGCGCCCAACAGCCCCTACTCAGCCTCAAAGGCGGGTAGCGATCACTTGGTGCGAGCCTACTTCCACACCTACGGCTTGCCCACCCTAATCACCAACTGCTCGAACAACTACGGCCCCTACCATTTCCCCGAGAAGCTGATTCCGCTGACTCTGGTGAACATTCTGCTGGGCAAGCCCTTGCCGGTATATGGCGACGGCCAAAACATTCGGGACTGGCTATATGTGGCCGATCACTGCACCGCGATTGACGC
>PXDR01000582.1 GCA_003566335.1 Cyanobacteria bacterium T3Sed10_344R1 | reverse complement strand
GGCGCAGGAGAGGTTGGCGCGGGAAAGGTTGGCGTGGGAAAGGTTGGCGCAGGAGAGGTTGGCGTGGGAAAGGTTGGCGCTGTAAAGGTTGGCGCTGTAAAGGTTGGCGCTGTAAAGGTTGGCGCTGTAAAGGTGAGGCCCAACCGTCTTGCCAAAAGTTTCTAGACCAAGAGCGTCTACGTAGTGAATAGTTTTTAGGAGTCGATCATCTTCAAAATCTTTTGTCTCTGGGTCACCACAGGGATGAAACCAAATTTCAGGTCGGGGAGTATCTTTAAGCAAATGAGGATAACCTTCGGGTTGAGCGGCAGCATGGAGCTTGAACAGTATGATCATCACATTCAGCCCCGCAAATACATCCACCTGCTTGAGTCCTGTAGGAATCTCCTGACTCAACAGTTGAAGGAGTTTCTTCTGGGGCAAATTTTCATTGGGGGGCGCATCCAAAAATTCACTCTGGTGCCAGCGCTGATAAAAATTGTGGAGCCGCTCAAACAGCAGCACCTGATCGATGTCACTCTCCCCTAGGAGTTCAAACAGGTAAGCGGCAATTTCTTGGCTCAGGCCGCCATAACCCAACACATCGTAAATTTGTTCATTTAGTGCCCGTTCATCAAGTCGGTATCGGTTGCGCTTATCTATCTCTGTCCAGGCTTCAAACGCTGAGATCAGTCGCTCGGCAAATAGATATTCCCCAAAGCTCTTATGGGCAAATTCTACTGACCCGCGCTTATCCTTTTCCCCAGGTTTTAAGTAAAAGGTAGTCAGCAAATTATTGAGAGCCTTATCCTCTGATTGTCCGGTAGTTTCCTGGGCTTGCTTAAGCAAGGTAGCGATAGGATTACTGCTGTCCTTGAACCGCTGCTTTACCATCTCCAGACGGGCCGTTTCATTGCCCGACTGCACTACACAAAGCGCTGCTTCCTGCAACACCTCCCGCAGATCGTCTAGATCCTCGAACCCCGATAGCCGATGATTTTCAGCCTGCCGCTGCTTCTCCAGCACCCAGGTCACCGAGGCTCGATAAATCCGCAGCTTGGCCTGAATTTCTGGGTTAGACCCTATTGAAGTATCTGCAAACATTTCATGGGTCAGATGACCTTCCCGGTTCAGCCGCGCCAACAAATACAGCAGCAACGGCTCACGGGCCAGAGTATTGGTAATATCCTTGGGGCAGGCCATGAGAAACTGCTTAAACGTGTTAGCTGTATCCTCCCCAAAGACGGCCTGCCACTTGGTCAGCCACCGTTCTCGCACTTCATTCCCCATCGGTTCCAGCCGCACCCGCTCTAAGTCTTTGTTTTGGGTGATCAACCGATCAATGCCCTGCAAGGCCAACGGTCTGCCAGTTACCAGCAACTGATGATGACTACGCCGCTGAAAGTCTGTCACCTGCTGCAAAAACTCCTTCAAGCCGCCGGTAGCGCGCCCCTCCAGCAGCAATTCGTCAAAGCCATCCAAAATAATCAAAAACCGAGTGTTTTTATCTGCTAGCCAGCCCGGTTTTTCCCGCACAAACCACATCTGCTCCAAATCTGGACAGTCTTCTAGGGTTTGCGTCAGGTTATTGGCAAGCTTTCGCACGTCCCGCAACCGAATTCGTAGCGGAATAAAGGCATCACCGAATTCCGCCCATGCCCAGTTGGCCACCATTCGGCAAAACACAGATTTCCCTCGTCCTGCATCCCCCTCGATAAACATCACTTTGCGGGACTTGTCAGTTGGCTGCTCTGCTGGCAGCTCTAAAATTTGCCGCGTCCACTCATGGCTACAGATACGCTTGGCACCTTTTTTTACCTCACCTTCCTGGGTTAAGGGCTGCACCGCTAGCCGCACATAAATGTCCTTAAAGCACAGATTGCTTTCATCAAACACTTGCTCTAGCGGCAACTGTTCAATCCACTTCAAGTAGTTATCAATGCTGGAGTAGCGCCCCTGCACTTGCTGCCCATTGGTTCGGTAAAACTCTGCCAGTGGTTTTATACTTTCCCCCGCTCCTGCAATAGCCTGATGGAAATAACGGGGACAGCCCCACACCACCCGATCCACCAACCGCCGAGCTAAACCTCCGTCTAGCCCGGCCTGCTGCAACTGCTCCTTCAGAGCTTCCCCAAACTGTTGGGCCAACACCGACTCTCGAAAGTTCGTGGTGACTTCCTTCGCCTGGGCTGTCGTCAGTTCCGTGGTGTCCAACCGCTCCAGTTGCTTCTCAATGACCGAGTTAAGGGATAGTTGCTCCAGCGTGGCTTTCGTGTCCTCATCCTGGAGTCGCCCCCGCACCGTTTCTAAACTCTGGAGATAGGCCAGTTGCGCGACAATCGCGACCGAACTCTCAAAGGTTGGCTCCACCTTTCCTAGAGCCAGCCCCAGCTTTAACACGTTGATGCCAATAGACACAAAAGGTAGTCCGGCAATGACCAACTGCGCCATCGGGGCATCCAACGCCTTAATCAGCGGTTCCGCCTTCTGGAGGTGCGGGGCAAGCTGCTGAATTTTGTCGGCATTGTCCTGCCAGGCTTTCGCTGCACTTGGCAGCGCCGTGATCGCTTTGATGCCCTGCTCCGTCACCTCTGCCCAGGGGATCTCCTTCACATCGGTATTGAGAACCCGCCAAAATCCCTTGAGCGCTTCCATTGCAGACCCAGCAACCTAATTTCTCCACGATGATAGCCGTGAACCGAGGGGGCGTTGGAACCCGTCTCCTAGGCAGGCTTTCACCACAGCCATCTATGCCAATATTTGAGGAGTGCGATTGCAGTTCTGGATTCCTAGAGCCACCACTCATTGGGGGCAAAATACGAGTGGCCACGAGTGGTCACCTGCCAACTGCACTAGGTTTTGTCGGCGATTTCCGGCCAGCGAAAGAGGCGAGGCAGCTGGGCCAGATCGAGCAGGTAGTTGACGCCCCAAACCCCGATTTCGCCAATCAGGATTAGCTGTATCCAGCTTGGGGCTGCTTCCGCAGTTGTCCACCTTAGCCCCTCATAAAGTTGCCAGAGACGGTAGGGCAAATATAAATAGGGCACCATGACCCAAGCAACAGATCGCAACTGTCTCAAAGTGACAATTTCCGAAAGCACCTGAAGCGCAAGCATGGCGAAATAGGCCGTAAAGACCATTGCCACCAGGAAATCCCCTTGCCACAGGCTCCACCCTAGAGCCCCCAACGGCGGCACTGTCCCTAAAAGCTGAACACTGCCAAACCAGTACTTAAACCACCCTGGTAAGGTCTGAGGCAGCTTAAAGGGCTGCTGATTTTGCCAGGCCCAGGCCGTGATTGACAGAAACCCAGTAGCAACGATGAAAAAAACGCCGTTTTCGATCAGTAAAGACGCAAAAGACATGTTTCAATCCTTATCCTGAACTCAGGTTGGATCACTCAAACTGCTTATTGGGTCAAAACATCAAACGATTTATCAGCTAGCCGCAGGGCAATACATCCCAGCCGCCCAAAGCCTCGTATTTCCCACCCTGTACAAGCGAAATAACCTAGCCGCCAACCACCGACCAAAAGGCTTCCGACTCATTACTGAAGTAAATTGGCAGCACCGCATCCAGGTTGTCAGGGGGGTTCGGCACGATGTAATAGGTCGTGATTTCAGCGTTGTTGGGCAGCTTTTCCCCCGCTTCAATCCCCGCCGCCACCGCCTGCTTCACCTCCGAAACCGGGCCACGCACCGCCACAAACTGACGGCCACTTTCCGCCCGCTCGTACTTCACCAACGTGACGCGACCAGCCTTGACCATGGCATCAGCCACAGCGAGAACAGTCGGAAAGCCTTGGGTTTCAATCACGCCAACGGCAAGGGGCATAGCGGTCTCCAGAGTGAAAAAAGAGATTGAGGGAAAAGTCGAAGAATAGCGGCAGCATAGGCTGCGATCGCCATTCAAAACTATAGCCCGATTGGGCTGTCCCCAGAACGACAGCCCAAAACTACAGCTTGATTGGGCTGGGTTCTGCGATCGCAGCAATCACCTGCTCACAGCCCGACTCTGGCTTGGCCCACTCACAGCGACAAAGCTTCGGATCGCCCCAGCACAGGCTGAGGTAAATTTCGCTGCGGGTGGCGTCAATTTCGGCCCACTCCGTCTCGGCGATCCACTGCTCCACCTGGGCCAGACTCACAGGTCGGGGCGGCTGATCGGCCTGCCAGAGCCGCATCCCCTGACTGGCCGTGCGCCAGAACTGAATCACCGATGCTTTCGCCGCCGTCAGCGCCAGCTTATCCGCCGGAATTGCCGTGAGCTGAGGGTGCAGCTCCGGGAAGCGAATCGACTCACCCTTAAAGCGGCAGGTGTGCCACACCAGCCCCGACACCTGATGCTCCTGCTGATATTGATGAATCTGGTCGCGAAAGTCTTGAACCGCAAACACCTTGCTGAGCTGCTGGGAGCCCAAAGCCTTCGCCACTACGGAATTTTGCAATCGATCTGCCGATGACAGCACCTGCCGCTCCCCTCGCCATGCGGCCCGCAATTCTTGATCCAGGATTTGCAGTAATTGCTCGGTGGTGTAGCTCATCGGCAAGCCGCCGCAAAGGTTGGCTCCATTGTATCAGCGGTTTTTTCTGGGCTGGCCCCCAACCCAACCCAGCCCCGCCAAGATTCTGGAGAATCCCCCCAGAACTGAGCAAAACTGAGCCGTAGCAGCAGGTTTTTTCGCCAAAAACCGACCCCTCTCCGCCATTTTTGAACCGCACCGGATCATAATGGGGACGATGCGCTCAGGACATCGGTTTTTATGCCAAGAACACCCAGCGAATACGTGGTTCACATCCTGTTTGAAGGAGGACACCGCGAAGAGGTGCGCTTCCCGTCTATTCAGGATTTCCAGAAGTGGTACAGCGGCGAGTTTGTGCCCAAGTCTGGCTCCGATGACTTCATCAGCGTGCCCATCCCCAAAATCAATCCTGGGGAATATATGGTGGTGCGTCCTTCTCGGGTTTTAGGGATTCGGGTGGAACCTGTATTCAGCTCCAGCGTCGAACGGTATTGACCCCGCCTCGACAGCAGATTGGCTGCACCAGCAGACCAATCAGGGGCAAATTAGCGTAAGGGAACCTAGCGCATGCAGCGAATCCAGCGATTTATGACCTTGGTGGGGATGAGTAGCCTAACGGCAGTTCTCACCATTGCCCTCAACTTTGCCTGGGCAACCCTGCCAGCAACGGCCTCAGCCCCAGCTTCGCTGCCCCTGCGCCCCGTCACCCTTGAGACCCTGCTGCCTGCTTCGTCAGCGCCAACTGCCGCCGCCGCCGAACTGCCCCTAGGGATAGACCCCGCCTTCGGCACCGAACGACAGCAGTTGTTGCAGTCAATCCGCTACAGCCTGAACTATTTGTCAACTCCGGCTGCGATCGCAGCCTATCGCGACTATCCGATTGCAGGCATCAGTCACGATCGCATGCGCCGCAGCCTGGTGCGGTTTCGCCAGCTTGTTCACCTGGCCCCCAGCGCTGAAGCCCTGTGGCAGGCCGTCCAGCGCGAATTTCAGCTTTATCAATCCATTGG
>PXDR01000188.1 GCA_003566335.1 Cyanobacteria bacterium T3Sed10_344R1 | reverse complement strand
TCCCCGCTCTATTTCTTGTTTCTTGCTATGGCCTGGCACGACCATTGGCTGGTGACTTTTGGCCTGATGGCGGGCTATTGCTATGTGCGCTTTATTGATAGCTATTTAGCGGATGGCCGGGGTCGAGGACGTTGGCTGGTGGCTGCAGCGGTGCTGCTGGGGCTAGGGGTGCTGTGTAAATACACGGCGGTGTTGGTGGGGCTGGCAATGGTGGGGCTGGCGATTTGGGATCGGCGGCTGTGGCGGCTGTGGGCTGACTGGCGCGTTTATGGTGCGATCGCACTGACCAGCATTGCCCTAGTCCCCATTGGGCTGTGGAACTGGGCCAACGACTTTCAATCTTTTCGGTTCTATGCCGATCGCACAACAGCCGATAGTGGTTTCACCTTGCACTGGGGCAGCGCCCTGTTCTTTGTGCTGCTGACCCTCTTGATTTGGTCACCGGTACAAACCTGGCTGCTGGTGCAGCTTGGACGCAAGCCGATCGCCGCCGATCGCTCCACCGTTTATCCCACCTTTGCCTGGATGGTGTTTTGGGTATCCACGGGCACCATCACCCTGGTTGCCCTGAGGTCTGGAGTGGCGCTGTATTACTGGAATATTTTGGCCTACGGACTACTGCTGCCGCTGCTATCCCAACGACTGCACCGGACTCGTCAGACTGCGCCCCTTCGCCTCAGTCTAGGCTTGGGCACAGTGGTGGCGTCGTTCCTGGTAATTCACTACACCCTGCTGCCGCTGTCCGCCTTGATCGATCCAGATATCGACCCAGACAGTCGCATGGTCTACGGCTGGGATCAGGTCGCGGCGGTCGTTCAGGAACGTCTAGCCCCCTTTGAAGATCCCCTGGTGCTGACGACAGACTATCGCTCGGCCTCTGCTTTGGCCTACCAACTGAACCGCCGGGATGTGCTGGCCCTGTCGGGCCGGATTGATCAGTTTGACTTTTGGTATGACGCCCCCGCGCTCCAGGGACGGGATGGGGTGCTGCTAGGCGATGATTGGCACCCGATTTGCCCGACCCTGCTGGATCAGTTTGCTGACCACAGTCCGCTAGAGCCGATTCCGGTTTACCGCTGGGGCGTCTTTATCAAAACCTACTACCTCACCCGAGTTTCAGGGTTTGAGGCTGGGCCACCTGGCTATCCCCTCTCGCCTGACTATCCCCTCAGCTATACCACCGACGGCGAAACCTGCGAGTAATCGCCCCGTGGCTTCAATCTTCAGGCGAAGGGAACCCCTCAGCAGCAGACGCTCATGGCTAAGCTGCCTGGAGTTTAACCCGCTTACAACCCGGAATTATTGCGATATATTTGCATTAAATAAACAGGGTTGCTAAGATGTCCATGCTGAACATTTCTAGCGTAAACGCTAAAACAAGCACTTCAAAGCGCTTTCTTTAACCTAAAAGCGCTGTCTTAGAGATATCTCCCAATTCTCGGCCTGACCTGTATTGAGAGTTATTCCTGTAAATCTTCAATTTTCAAGCTGCTTCTGAGGTGTGTGATGAAGTCCTCCTCTAAACAACTCCTGAGTAAAAAGTGCGCGGTTTTGATTCGAGCCCAGTGGCCTCAAGTGCAATCCTGCTTGCAACACCGGCAACGGCTGCAGGGCGGAAATTCCTCGTTAGGCGATAAGCCAGGATTTTCCTCCTGTTCGTAGCACTTCCATCCCGCTGCTGCGATCTATCCCTCTGCGATCGCAGGGTTTAGGCATCCCATCTGGACTTGATTAACGGGGCTACTCCCCTAAACTTTGTTGTTTTTCTTTGTCGGGCATTGCCATGAATACCCTTTCTTTGACGCCCGGTTTGGCTCTACTCATAGCAGGCTGTCAGTCTCGCTGTTACCAAACTGACTACAGTGCCCATCAGCTCAAGTTTTGGCCACAGCCCGGTGCCGAGCCCACGATCTTTAACCAATGTTTGACGGTGGCGGCTGACTTAGAGCGGGACGGCGTGGAAACTGTTGCCATTTGCCGAGCTGATGGCGTATGTGTGGTCTACCCCACCCAGCTCTTGTTCGTGATCAGCACGTCGTAGGTCGTGGATCTAATCTCCGTAACTTTATGCCCTATACACGGCATACCTGGCTGACTGGACCTGACAGTCTTCCTTTACTCTATTGAAAAAGATTTTGGATAAAGCTGGAGAAAAGCCTGGCCTAGTTGCTTAGGAGGCTGGGGTTGGGGGCTGCGATCGCAGCCCCAACCAGTCTCTATCCCCTACTATTTGGTATGTTTTCCGATCTCAAAGACAGCACCTTATAGTTCTGCTGCCACTTAATCCAAAATTAATTGATACTAAATCCCATTAAGGTTAAACTGTAGAAGACATGAAAAAGCCCCGCCGAAGCAGGGCTGTAGGACATTAAGGAGGTGACTCTCGGCTTTATCTCAGCGGAATCCAGCCACGGCTACTCCCCATGCCCAATTAGCTAATGGGCCTTACCAAAGGGTGAGGCTGTCCTTAGCCAAGAAGTGATCAAGGTGATAAGCCCGCTCTTCGGTCTTGAGCAAAATACCTTCATAGAGGTATCGGGTGGCTCGATCACCCAGGCTCTCAGCTTGAGCAGTTTGACGGCGGATTGTGGTCAAGATGCCCTGTTCGGCCTGAAGATCGTTGCTGATCATTTGGCGGCAGCGGAAAATACCGTCCGCTTCGGGAGTGAAGCAGCAGAGTTCGGCCAGTTTGCTAAATGAACCAGCCGGTACCCCACCCAAACCATTCAGCCGTTCGCCTAAATCATGAACGTGGCCCTGAACTTCTTCATAGCTGTCAGAGAAGAACTCATGGAGTGAGTAGAACTCTGATCCTTCCACTACAAAGTGGTGCTTTTGATACTGCAAATACAGGGCCTGAAAGCTGGCGAACAGAATATTTAGCCCCTCGCAGACAGGCTCCGTAGTGTTTTTCTCTAGCAGCAGAACGTTATCTGCAACTTGACCAAAGGGCGTGATTAGCATTTCAGTAGACATTTTGTTCCTCTCCAACGGTAGATCTTTGGCATGACTTCAGACTCAATCGCCGGGGGTAGCTAACACCCTAGCTCGAAAGCTTAACGCTCAAGCAAGGCTTGAGAACTGTTCTTATCCTAATTCAAGTTTCTAGGTTGCGATCGCAATCCAGTTCGTCATGCACTGGTTCTGTTGCGAGAGTCTTGCATCAACCCTGCTGAATCCATGAAATCGCCTGCTGAAACCGTTGCCTCAATTCGCAAATATTTAGCGCTTATTTACTCGTAAAGCTCTACCAGCCCCTGTAGTTTTCCTAAAGTTCTAATCCAGTAGAAGTCAATAGATTTGGCATTTGGTGCAGTTATTTTATACATCCTGAACTGATGCTTGTGAGAAGTTCTGCCTGCTGGAGCAAGGATTTATCTATCAAGAAAGACTTGCAGAACTCTTGAAAATCTCTTCTGAATAGATTGATTCGAAATTAAAAATCCTTCAAAGCAAATGATTGGGAAAACTTGTTTTTAGATCCCGTTGTGCCCCTGTTTTTTAGACTTAACTTTCCTAAATGACCTATGGCTAATATCCACTGTGAAGATCGCTGGCAAGCCTACTTTCGGTTGCAGGAGCTAGATATTCCCTGTCGCTGTCACCCTCACCAGCCGCTCCAAGTTCAAATTGATGGCCCCCACCAGGCCATGCAGCTGTGGAGCGTGATGCAGCAGGCAAACCGACCTCGCCGAGAGCTAGCCCAGTGGCTAGAGACCTGCTGGCAGCTATCGGTTTAGAGCATTCGCACACCCCCCTGTGAGGTCTGCCCCATCTGGCATCGTCACAGGGGGTTGGCCCTATTTTGTGGCATACACTTTCCAAAGAATCCAGATCGATAGGCCCGAAAAGGCTGCTATTAACAGCCAATGGCTCCAATTCTGAGGATCAAACCTGGAGTTATCCATAAAGTGAGGGAGTGCTAGGACTTTGACCTCGGACCCTGGTGTCGTGAGTCATCATCCAGGGCGATGCCTGGATTTAATCGTCAGGCGTTTCCACTGGATCTGAGAGATTTGGGGGCGCTGGGGCTGGGGCTGGCGCGGGTGGACTTGGCTCAGGAAGGGTAGGGGGCTCAGGCGAACTCGGCACCTCCGGTCCTGGGGTGCTGTTTTGAGGTGGCGATGGCTCAGGATCTGGGGCTGGCTGAATTGGGTTATTAGGACTGGGAAGGGCTTCAGGCGCTAAATCGGTGGCGGTGGGGGCTGGCGACTCGTCCGCTGCTTCGTTGCGATTGTCCCGATTTTCCTCTCTAGTCTCTGAGGTTGCTGGAGTGTCCGATGTCTCTGAGGTATCGCGAGTGTCTGGGGTTGGAGTCGGTTCTGAATCCGGGGGACTCGCTGGGGGCGTTTCTGCTGTGTCACTACTGGGCAATTCAACCTGGGTGCGATCTCCAGCTTCTGTTGCTCGACGGCGTAGTTCTGAATTGGGCAATGCCATGACAACGCTGGCGGTTGTCGTGCCGCCACGGTCAGTTGGGCTAAAGCGCCAGCGGCTGCTGACGGTGGACAAAACGGATTGATCTAAAGCGCTATGACCACTGCTGCGCAGCAAGGCAACTTGGGTGACTTGACCGCTGGCAGAAACTGTAATTTGAACTTGCACAACGCCCTCAATATTGGCGTTTTGGGCACGACGGGGATAGGGCGGATCTGGACAGGCAACGCAGGCTAGGGTGCGGTTAGCTGGGGCGGAACTGGGGCTGGGGCGGCTGGGGACAGCTGCTTGGGAAGTGCCGTTGTTAGCTGAGCTGGACGTTCTGGAGCTGGCGGAGCGATCTCCTGACCCTGAATCTGACTCTGAATCAGCCGAAGTGGCATTGGCGCGGCGGCGAGACCGGGCCGCCACGAGGCGTTCAGCGGGGGAGGGTTGATCCGCTGCTGCCTCGGAGTCGGTAGTTGAGTCTGGGGCTGAATTGTCAGAGGCTGCTTCCTCTGACTCCGGTTCTGGGGCGCTATTGTCAGCTCCTTCCTGTTGTTCTGACTGCTCTGGCTGTTCTGGATCAGAAGCTGGGGAGACTTCAGCGATCGCATCTAAGTTGCTCTCCTGCTCTATCTCCACTTCTGGATCTAGCGCTGACTCCGCTTCAAGGGCAGAACTGTCTGCGAGGAGATCTGGGGAAACCGGCTCAGGTTCAGCCGCTTCTTCTGGCTCAGTGATGGCTGGCTCTAGTTCAGGGGTGGGATCAGGGGCTGCGATCGCAGGAAGTGGCTCTCTAACAGGGACCTTTGACTCTGCCGCTACACCCTCACTGTCACTAGCCTCCTCTGGCGCGAAGGGGGTGGCTAAGGGTGCGATCGCAGCCTCTCCTTCCGGTTCTGTTTCTGGCTCAGTCTGATCTGACGAATCGGCAACCGCTTCAGGCTCCGGCTCAGTAACGACCAGTACCAGTTCCGCTGGATCCCAAGACAGTTGGGCTTCCGCCTGATGTCTCAGCCCTAGGACAACCCCATGGGCAGCGGTAGATCCCAACAACCCAAGGCAGATCCAGCGGCGCAGACCACGACTTTCTCGTTCGC
>PXDR01000373.1 GCA_003566335.1 Cyanobacteria bacterium T3Sed10_344R1 | reverse complement strand
TCAACGCCGTGGAATTGCCGGGAACTCAGTCTGATACAGGGGTGAACGCCACCAATGGGGATGGCCAACAGCCGCGCACCTACAGCGTTTGGTCTGATCTGAGGGCGATGAAATTCCTGGGTCAGGTGCAGCAAGAGATGCGCACCCTGCGAGCATCCAATGCTCGGCTACAGTTTTTACTGGGGCTATCCGTGCTGGTTTTAGGGGGGGGCCTAGCGGTTGTGGCCGTGTTTACTGTCATCGCCTATAACCGGATTGCAACGCTGCAGCAGCAGATTCAGTCCTTGCCGCCCCAGTCTTCTTTGATTGATTCTGCCCCCACAGAGCCGCCGGTTTGAGCTTAGCCCTGTGTTTTTCAGCTCCCGGTAGGTCGCTCAACCCATAAATTGCCGACCCCTAGTTCCGCTTCTGCCGAACTTTTCTGCCCGATCCTTAACTCCCTCTCAATCCTATGAGTGATGATTTCTCGCCAGACCCAACGCCCAAAGATTGGGAGGGCGCTGGTAAAGATAATCAAGCCTCTAGCCAGAGCGGCAGCATTGTCCCGGTTGATCGACCTGTTCAAGATCGCAGCAACACCCGCTACGATGCGCCGAATCCTCAACGGCTAGATGCCCTAGCCCAGGAAGTGCTGGAACTCAAGCTGGTTTCCCTGTCCGAAACCGAAGACTTTGGGCATGAGATTCACCGGCTGCGCCATCAAATTAACTGGCTGATTGGCCTGTTTGTCGTGGTAGTCGCAGTAATGGGGGGCACCCTCACCTGGCTAGCGTTCAATCTGCGGGCAGAGCAAAGCCGGATGGCTCAAGATTTGTCCTCGGTGGTGGCTACATCGGCAGATGTGGATCGTTTGGCGACGTTAGAGCGCCAGGTGGATGATTTAGTTGATCAACTGCCAGCGGACTTAGCCAGTCAGTTCACTGCCCTCGAAACCCAGGTTCAGGCTCAGATGGGGGAGCTAGAAGATGAAGTCAGCACCCTGTCCAGCAGCGTCAACACCCGCCGTCAGACCATCTCAATTTTGGCTCGGGCTTTGCAGGATTTAATTGAAGCAGAAGAATCTGGGATCTCGCCCGAAGTAGAAACCCTGGCCCCTGTCCCAGAGGCTGAAGCCACGCCTGACCCGGAGACAGCTGAGGAAGAGGCGGCTGAAGAGGATGAAGCGGAGTAATAGCACGTCTCTAAAACGCCTCAAATCTAAAACGCCTCAAACAACGCCACTAGCACCACGTTAGAAAACAGAAATCCGTCAGGATCTTGCAGGCAAACCCAGGTGTCCCCGGCGGTATCTTGAGCAAACTGCACCCAGTTGGCGCTGACATAGCGACGGAGAATTTCTTGGACTCGCTGCACTGGTTTCGCCCCAAACGCCTGCTGAAGCTGAGATAGATTCACCCCTTCCGCCAGGCGTAGACCGACCATCAACGTGTCGAGCAAACGTTCTGTGTCAGAAACCGGCGGCTCTTCTGCCTGTTCAGGGGCGCTGAGGTAAGTCTCTAGCCACTGGTGATAGGTGCGCAGGGTGCGAGGTCGGCTAAACCGGCGATGATCTAAGTAGCTGGTGGCTCCCATGCCAAAGCCATAGTGGGGCTGGTTGTGCCAGTACACCTGGTTATGGCGGCAGCGAAACCCCGGCTGGGCATAGTTCGAGATTTCGTAATGGTCATAGCCTGCTGCTGTCAGGGTGGCTTGGGCCAGCCGATAGAAAGCTGCCGTATGGTCATCGCTGGGCAAAGGGGCATCGCCCGGTTGATACCAGCGACCAAACGCCGTTTCAGATTCAATCGTCAGGTCGTACACCGAGAGATGCTGGGGCGAGAGTGCGATCGCACTCTCCAGGGACTCCCGCCAATCCGCCTCAGTTTGCCCCGGCAACCCAGAAATCAGGTCAAGGCTGACATTGGTCACCCCAGCCTCAGCCAACAGCTGCACCGCCTGATCAATATCGCCAGCAGCATGGGTGCGGCCACAGGCTTGCAGCAGCGGGGTTTGAAAAGCCTGCACGCCCAAACTGATCCGGTTGACTCCCCAGTTGCAATAGCCCTGAATCTGGGCCAGATCAAACGTGCCGGGATCCATTTCCATCGAAATCTCGGCTTGGGGATCTAGGCCAAACCGATCGGCCAGGACGGTGAGAATCCGGCCCAGTTGATCCACAGAGAGTAGAGATGGAGTGCCCCCGCCAAAAAACACCGTCGTCAGCGGCTCGGCGGCAGTCGGCGTCGCCCCAATCTCTTGGCACAGCCAGTCCACATACTGGGTCACGGTGCCAGACGCCTCGCCACGTAGTCGATCGCCCAAGACTGAAATCGGAAAATCACAGTAGTAGCAGCGCCGCCGACAAAAGGGGATATGCACATACGCTGCCCGGGCAGGACTGGCCAAAACGGGGCTAGGGGCGACAGCAGGCATAGGGCACCGGAATGGCGACAGTTTGCGACAGTTAGGGACGGGGCGATGATTATAATGAGGCTAACCCGCCAACGCAGTAAATGACGTTGCGGGCTTTATGCTTGGGTTTGACCTGAGATAACGCCAGCCAGTCCCCATTTTCTGGTGAAATTAGCAGAATTTAGGGGATTAACGGCATCCCAGTCCAGAACTGACGGGTTACCGTAGGACAAACCCTGTTTTACTCAAGCCTGGTATATCTGCGCTTAAAGACCTGACCTAGCGCCCCATCGCGAAGCAATATGCTAGACGCAATAATCATATTCTCATTTATCCTAGCAGGGGTCGGAATCGGCTTCTATGGCGTGGAATTGCTGCCAGACGCCACCCTTGCCCAAGTCACCGACCTAGAGGGCTTGAGTTTTGTCGTTGCCGGGTTTGGAGCCCTAATTGGCGGCGTCATTGGTCTAGCAGTGCAGACCAGCTACCGCCGCTTAGAGCGCCAAATTCGCGAAATGCCGCCAGATCGGCTGTTGGGGCGAGCGATCGGTCTGGTGATTGGTCTGCTGATTGCCAACTTAATGCTGGCTCCCCTGTTTTTGCTGCCGATTCCCCGGGAGTTTGGCTTCATTAAACCCCTGACCGCAGTGCTGGGCAGCGTTCTGTTTGCGGTCTCTGGCATGACCCTAACCGACACCCACGGTCGGGCCTTGCTGCGGTTGATCAACCCCAGCAGTGTGGAGTCGAGTTTGATTGCCGAAGGCACCCTGAAGCCGTCTAAAACCAAGGTGCTCGACACCAGCTGCATTATTGACGGTCGGATTGAGGGGCTGCTGGAAACCGGCTTTTTGGAAGGGCAGATTTTGGTGCCGCAGTTTGTGCTGCAAGAGCTACAGCAGGTGGCCGATGCCTCCAATGACCAAAAGCGGACGCGGGGTCGCCGGGGGCTGGATATTCTCAACCGCATTCGGGACAGCTATGCCAGCCGGGTGTTGATTAACGCCCTCGACTATGACGACATCGCCACGGTAGACGCCAAGTTGGTGAAGATGGCCCAAGAGCTTAACGCCATGCTGCTGACGACTGACTATAACCTCAACAAAGTGGCTAGTTTGCAGTCGGTGGAAGTGCTGAACGTGAATGACTTGGCCCAGGCGATTCGGCCTAGCTACTTGCCTGGGGATGATATTGACATCAAGATTCTCAAGGAAGGTAAGGAACCCTCCCAGGGAGTGGGCTATCTCAACGATGGCACCATGGTTGTGGTGGAAGAAGGACAGCGCTACATCGGGGATGAGTTGGGGGTGGTGGTGACGGGCTCTCTGCAAACTTCGGCAGGCAGAATGATTTTTGCCCGGCCTAAGACGTCTGTGATGGCTTAAGTCCTAAAGTCCGTAATGGCCTAAGGCTGATGCTTCTAGCCCAGGATGGTTGGTTAGCATGGCACCACCTGAGCGCTCAGAAGCGCCCACTCCCGATCCAAGATGTCCCCTATTCCCTTTGGGAAAGCTAGGCCAACGCCTCTGCTCAGGGGACAGTTATCTGTTGAGCGTCCCCTGAGCGTCTGTTGAGCTTATGATTGGCTATCTCAATTTACTGCTGCGACTCACGATTTGGTTCTTGCTGACGTCAGACTTCAGCATTCCGAACATCATGATTGGGGTTTGCATCGCGTTTCTGTTGCCAGGTCGTCGTATTACGCCCACTCGGCTGCAAGATTGGCTGCGGGTGATTGGGGAAATCATGGTGGCGATTCCCCAAGCCTATCTAGAAGCTTTTGAGATGCTGTGGCGTCCCCACACCCAAGAGACCATCACCATGGAGCGAGTTAAGCCCAATCGGACGCCGGGCCTGATTTTTTTGGATATTTTCCTAATTACCTTTACGCCTAAAACCATTGTTTTGACCTACCAAAAGCATGGTTGGTACAAAGTCCATCGGGTACAGCCAAAGGGGAATCCATGATCTGGGTCTTAATGGCTATGTTTGTGGCCCTACTGATTCCGATTTATGAGGCGCTGCGGGAGGATGACATCTGGCAGCGAATGTTGGCTTTTGCCAGCATTGCCACCAAAACTTCGCTGATGATTCTGATTTTGTCGGTGATTCGGAATGATTGGATGATTGGCGTGGTCGGGGTCTTGATTTTGAGCGTCGGCAATGCGGCGCTAATGCTGTTGGCCCATATCCTCAAACGGATGAATGATGTGGCCTTAGGCATTTCTGACCAGGGGGGGAGCCAGCTATGAGCCTCATGGTTAGCAATCTGGTCAGCATGCTCAGCTATGGCCTGATGGCGATTGGCCTGCTGCTGTGGTTTACGGGTACCGTGCCGCTGTTGGGCCATCGTTCGGTACTGTTTAAGCTGCACAGTCTGTCGATTTCCGACACGCTGGGGTCAATGAGCATCATTGTGGGCCTGCTGCTGCGGATTCCCCAAGAGTGGCCGCTGCTGGTGTTGGCCTTGATTTCTCTGGCGATTTGGAACACGGTGTTGGGCTACGTGCTGGCCTATTGTTCTAGCAGCGGAGGAGATGATGATTGAAGACGGTTACGTCATTGCAATTGCGGCCCTGCTGCCCCTGACGGCCCTGATGCTGGTGACCCAGGTGAATCCCTACCATGCCCTGGTGATTCGGGGCATTTTGGGTGCGATCGCAGCCCTGGTTTACGCCCTGTTTGGCGCTGCGGATGTGGCCCTCACCGAAGCGTTGGTGGGCACCATGCTGTCGATTACCCTCTATGCCGTGGCGGTGCGGTCTTCGATGAGTATGCGGCTTGGCATTCTTGAGCAGGACATGCCTCCCCCGGTTGACTCAACCCCACCCGCCTTTGTGCAGGTGCAGCAAGCCCTACGGGAGATGCTGCACCAATACCATCTACGCCTAGAAGTGATTGACTATGACGATTTAACCGCCTTACAAACAGCTTTGGAGACCAAAGAAATTCACGCCATTTGCGTCAGTTCCGACACCCTTCAGTCTGACTTTGCCCGGGTTTCCGCCTCTCAGGCCCAGACAGTTCAGCCCTCAGCACCCCTAGATGACAGTTCAGCCCTACCTCAACCGGTGTCTCTGGTGGTAGAACCGAGTTCCACTGCGCCCCCTTACCAGTTGCGGACTCGGGTGCC
>PXDR01000196.1 GCA_003566335.1 Cyanobacteria bacterium T3Sed10_344R1 | reverse complement strand
TCGAAACTTTCCCGTCTCGAAGCTGAAGCTGCTGGCCTCGCCTCGGTCTGCGGGGCAGTCGGTGATGTTTCGCGGTGAGTCCGTTACGGTAGAGCCCCTAGAGCCCGGTGCGTTTGATGGCGTTGACCTAGTGCTGGCCTCCGCTGGGGGCAGCGTCTCCCGGGAGGGGGCTCCTCGCGCTGTGGCAGCCGGAGCTGTGGTGGTGGATAATTCTAGCGCTTTCCGCATGGATCCCACGGTGCCCCTCGTGGTGCCGGAAGTGAACCCCAAGGCCGCTGCCCAGCATCAAGGGATTATTGCTAACCCCAACTGCACCACCATTTTGATGAGTCTGGCGGTGTGGCCCCTGCATCAGGTGCAGCCGGTGCAGCGACTGGTGGTGGCGACCTATCAGTCTGCTAGCGGGGCTGGGGCGCGAGCGATGGCGGAAATGGAGCAGCAGGCTCGGGATATCCTGGCGGGGAAACCGCCTAAAGCGGAAATTTTCCCCTATCCCCTGGCGTTCAACCTGTTTCCCCATAATTCGCCCCTCAATGCCCAAGGGTATTGCGAGGAGGAAATGAAAATGGTGAACGAAACCCGCAAGATTTTTGCCACCCCCGACCTGCGGGTGACGGCAACCTGTGTGCGGGTGCCAGTGCTCCGAGCCCATTCTGAGGCAATCAATCTAGAGTTTGCCCAGCCCTTTGCGGTAGACCAAGCCCGAGATCTGCTGGCCCAAGCTCCAGGGGTGAAGCTAGTCGAAGATTGGCAGGCCAACTATTTCCCGATGCCGATGGAGGCCAGTGGTCAAGACCCGGTGCTGGTGGGCCGGATTCGTCAAGATCTCTCGCGGCACAATGCCCTAGAGCTCTGGCTCAGCGGTGATCAAATCCGTAAAGGGGCGGCTTTAAACGCGGTGCAGATTGCCGAACTGTTGGTTGCTAACCGCTGGTTGGCTGTCCCTGCGGTAGTCTAAGAGCGGAAGTGACTTGCCGTGGCGACGGCTGTTTCGTCAGAGCCAAGTCAAGTCAAAATCCGGTCGGGCCGAAATTAAGTCAAAATCAGGTCAAGTCAGAGGAGTTTTCCAGCGTGGTAAGTTTTGGGCGGGTGATAACGGCTATGGTGACGCCGTTTGATGCCGATGGTCAGGTCAATTTTGCGATCGCAGAAAAGCTGGCCGTTCACTTAGCCGACCACGGTTCGGATGCCCTCGTGGTTTGTGGTACGACTGGGGAATCCCCCACCCTGACCTGGGATGAAGAGTACGAACTCTTTCAGGTCGTGCAGAAAGCCGTGGCGGGCAAGGCCAAGATCATTGCCGGAACTGGATCTAACTGCACCCGCGAGGCAATTTCTGCCACTCGCAAAGCCTGTAAGCTAGGATTGGATGGTACGCTACAAGTTGTGCCGTACTACAACAAACCGCCCCAGGCTGGACTTTATCAGCACTATCGTGCGATCGCAGAAGCAGTTCCCGATCTGCCGATGATGCTCTATAACGTTCCAGGGCGTACCGGACAGAATCTAGCGGCAGATACCGTTGCCAAGCTTGCAACCATTCCGGGTATAGTGGCGGTCAAAGAAGCCAGCGGCAACCTAGACCAAGTCAGCGCTATTCGCCGACAAACCCCAGCCGACTTTGCCATCTACTCTGGCGATGATTCCCTCACCTTGCCCCTCTTATCTCTGGGCGCAACGGGCGTTGTCAGCGTTGCCAGTCACCTGGTAGGCGACCAGATTCAGCAAATGATTCAAAGTTTTGCGGTGGGTCAAGTTCAAGCGGCAACAGCCCTACATCTAAAGCTGTTCTCCTTGTTCAAAACCCTGTTCGTGACCGCAAACCCGATTCCGGTCAAGGCGGCATTAACCCTACAAGGTTGGTCTGTTGGGGTTGGGCGTTCCCCGCTTTGCCCCCCCGAAGCCGAAGTCATTGACCAAGTTAAGGCCGTAATGGCAGAACTCGCCTTGGTTTAACGCCCCCCTGAAGGACTAACCGGGGTCTAAGCGCCACGGTTGCCCCATCGCACGGTTGCCCCATCGCAAAATGGCCTGACCACACCCAGCCTAGAAGGGTCTACAGCCAAGATAGGTCTCTCAAACCCGCTAGAGCATCAATATCACCCGCTGCGATCGCAACCACAGAGCTCGCAACCACAGAGCTCGTAACCACAGAGCTCATAACCAAGACAGTTCACCAACCAGCGCTCACAACCCAGATCACGACTAAGCGGCTTCAGGCCATTCCCAGTCTCCAGCTTTCCCAACAACTGAATAGCTTTGACGGGTTCAACTAGCGGCTGAACCCATCTCCACCTACCGCTGCTGGATTTTGACATTGGCCCCTTTGCCAATCGTCCGTCCCAATTCACCAGATTTCTAGCGGGAACAGGCTCCAACCATAGCGGCCTAACCGCGTCCTAGAAGTCCTCTGGCAGCCAACTAGGTTTGAGATTTGTCCAACACACCGCGACGTTCTTTTTTGATTGTTTACTTTGACCTCAGTTAATCCCATGCCTATGACTCAATCCAATTCCCAAGCTGCCCTCAAAGTCATCCCCCTGGGTGGTCTTCATGAGATTGGCAAAAATACTTGCGTCTTTGAAATCAACGACGAAATCATGCTGCTGGATGCCGGTCTCGGCTTCCCCACTGACGGCATGCACGGGGTGAATATCGTCCTGCCCGACGTCACCTACCTGCGGGAGAACCGCCACAAGATCAAAGGCATGATTGTCACCCACGGTCACGAAGACCACATTGGCGGCATTGCCTTTCACCTGAAGCAGTTTGATATTCCCGTGATCTACGGCCCCCGGCTGGCCATGGCCCTGCTTGAAGGCAAACTGGCCGAAGCAGGCGTCAGCGATCGCACCGAATTGCGCCCCGTCCGCCCTCGGGACATGGTGCGCATCGGTAAATCCTTTGTGGTGGAGTACATCCGCAACACCCACTCCATCGCCGATAGTTGCAGCGTGGCGATTCACACCCCAGTGGGCGTAGTGATTCACACCGGCGACTTCAAGTTTGACCACACCCCGGTGGATGGCGAGTTCTTCGACATCCAGCGCCTAGCCGAATATGGCGAAAAAGGCGTGTTGTGCCTGATGAGCGACTCCACCAACGCCGAAGTGCCCGGCCACACCCCCTCTGAGCGGTCGGTATATCCCAACCTAGAGCGGGTCTTCAGCCAGGCCGATGGTCGCATCCTGGTCACCACCTTCTCCTCCTCTGTCCACCGGGTCAACATGATCCTGGACATTGCTCAAAAGCAGGGCCGCTCCGTCTTCGTCGTCGGTCGCTCCATGCTAAACGTGATTGCCCACGCCCGGAATCTGGGCTACATCAAATGCCCCGATGACTTGTTCAAACCCCTGAACGAACTGCGGAAATGCCCCGACGAAAAGGCGTTGATTCTCACCACCGGATCTCAAGGTGAGCCATTGGCAGCGCTCACCCGGATTTCCAACGGTAGCCACCGTCAGATCAAAATCAAGCGAGGAGACACGGTCGTCTTCTCCGCTAACCCCATTCCCGGCAACACCATCTCCGTCGTCAACACCATTGACAACCTGATGATGCAAGGGGCCAAGGTGATCTACGGCAAAAACCAAGGGATTCACGTCTCCGGTCACGGTGCCCAAGAAGACCACAAGCTGATGCTGGCCCTCACCCGGCCCAAGCTGTTCATGCCCTTCCACGGCGAACACCGGATGCTGGTGAAGCACGCTGAAATGGCTCAAAGCATGGGCGTTCCCGCCGAAAATATGGTGATCATCGATAACGGCGACGTCATTGAGATTACCCCTGAGACTATCCGGAAAGCGGGTCAAGTCAAGTCAGGCATCGAGCTCGTGGATGCATCCCGCACTGGGGTTGTCAACCAAGGCACCCTGAAAGAGCGGCAGCAGTTGGCCCAAGACGGCATTGTCACCGTAGCCGCCACCGTCGGCTGGCAGGGACAGCTCCTCTCCCAACCCGCTGTGCATCTGCGTGGCGTGGTCACCACCCGCGACCTCAAGTCGCTGAACAACACGGTGCTGCGGAGTCTAGAATCCGGGCTGAAAGATCGCTGGTCAGAGGTTTGTGGCGATGCTGCGGCCTCCCCCCCAGATATCAACTGGGACTCGTTGCAGTACTTCCTTGAGACCGATCTCAAGCGGTCACTGCGCCGGGAATTTCCCAAGAGCGATCCGCTGCTCGTCTTTCTGCTGCAACGCCCTGACCAAGCAGGTGATCAAGTCGGCAGCGGCAAATCAGCTAAAGGCAGTGCAAAGCCCGAGCCCGTAACAGTGGGTAAGCCCACCCAGAATGACACCAAGCCTGAACCGGCAGAGGTAAGTAAGCCCACCCAAGGCCAAGGCCGTCGTCGCACTAAGTCCTCGGCTCGACGCGCAGCCGTTTCGGCCTCGTCCTAAGCCCTCACCGGGTGAATCCCCGCATCCCCCAGCCCTCTGAATCCGTGCCTGCGACGCGGTGAGGGGGCTGGGGGATGCTTTTTTGGCATGAATGTGCTAAAAGGTTGGCTATACCGCTAGGCTTGTGGTATCCATAACGCTATAATGCGTTGTTATGGTGCTGTCGCAGGTGATAGCCGTAGGGCTATCGGCGATTCAGTCAGCAGCGAGTGCTGAACCGAGTTTTCTTTTATGCAGCAATGCAGACTGCTCGTTCAGTTCTATTCAGTCTTGGGCTGTGCCAAGATTTCTGTTGTCAGAAAAATCCCCTCGGATGGGATGGATTTTTTGGACTGAGTCGTTGAAAAACCAGTTGATCGCTTCACAGGTTGAAGTCTCGCGACTACCTGTCGGCCTAGGTTTGAGGATTGCTTTACTCTGCGTTTGGTGCATTATGCCGGTTAGTTCCCCCTGGCGAGAACGGGGGATGCGGTAGCCCAGCGTATGACTGGTGACACGCTTTGAGGAATTTGAATGCCCAAGCAAATTGTAATTGCAGAGCAGCATCGACTTGCTGCCGTTTTTTCAGAAGAACAAATACAGGAGCTAATTGTTGCAACCGGTACCCATCAAGTCAGCGACATCTATCTAGGCACGGTTGAAAACGTGCTGCCCGGCATTGACGCCGCCTTCGTCAACCTGGGGGATAGCGATCGCAACGGCTTTATGCACGTGACCGACCTAGGCCCGCTGCGGCTCAAGCGGTCGGCGGCCTCCATCACTGAGTTAGTGGCACCGAAGCAAAAAGTGCTGGTGCAGATCATGAAGGAGCCCACCGGCAACAAAGGGCCTCGGCTGACCGGCAACATTAGTTTGCCGGGGCGCTACCTGGTCTTGATGCCCTACGGTCGGGGGGTCAATCTATCCCGTCGCATCAGTCGGGAGCCGGAACGGCATCGGCTGCGCGCCCTAGCGGTGTTGATTAAGCCTGCTGGGATGGGGCTGCTGGTGCGCACCGAAGCCGAAGATGTGGCGGAAGAAGCGATCATTGAAGATCTAGAAGCGCTGCAACGGCAGTGGGAAAACATTCAGCAAGAAGCCATGTCGGCTCGCCCCCCGGCCTTGCTGAACCGCGATGACGACTTTATTCAGCG
>PXDR01000310.1 GCA_003566335.1 Cyanobacteria bacterium T3Sed10_344R1 | reverse complement strand
GCGGGTTAAGCGGACGAGTGGGGCAAAGGCGAAAGCGTGAGAAGGGTTGGCTGTTAGCCAATAGCCAACAGCCAACAGCCTTTCTACAGCCCCTCTACATTCCCACCAACTTCGCACTCAAATCCCACATCTTCTCCGCCTTGCGCTGGTCGCTGGCTTCGTCAGACACCACCTGCACAAAGGACTTGCGGCCCACCTGCTGGCGGTTGCCCCAGCTCCAGTAGACGCCGGACTGGTTGTAGTCTGGGTCAGCCACCACTAGGGCAACCCGCTCTCCAGCCAGTTCCTGGGGCACATAGCCGCCGGTCACGTTCTTTTGGAACCAGGGAAAGATGGTGCGGAATAGGGGGAAGTGGTTGCGGAATAGGGGCGTATCGGCCACGCAGCCGGGATAGAGAGAGTTGAAGGTGATGCCGGTGCTGTTGTGGTAGCGGCGATGCAGCTCCCGCATGGTCAGCATGTTGCAGAGCTTGCTGTCTTTGTACGCCTTGCCCGGCTTGAACTTTTTGCCGTTGATCATGGCAATCGGCGCTTGGAAGCCTGCTTCCATCCCCTGCAGCTCGCCTAAGTCTGGGGGGGCCGGGATGGGAATCTTGCCGCCGAGTTCTTTGGGGTTAGCGGTGACCGTGCCCAAAATCACTAGGCGTTTGTCGGCGGCTGGCGATTTCTTCAGGTCTTCTAGCAGCAGGTTGCACAGCAAGAAGTGACCCAGGTGGTTGGTGGCTACACACAGTTCATAGCCGTCGGCGCTGCGCTGGGGTTCTTTTTCCAGGGGCAGGTAAACGGCGGCATTGCAGACTAGGGACTCCAAGCTGCGGCCCGTGGCTCGAAAGTCATCGACAAACTTGCGCACGCTGTCTAGAGACGCCAAGTCTAGGTGCAGAATGCTGTAGCGACTGGGATCCATACCGACGGAGTCGGCGGCAGCTTTGGTTTTCTCCTGGTTGCGGCAGGCCATGATCACATGCCACTGGCCGGTTTTTGCAAGTGCCTTGGCGGCATAGAGTCCCACCCCGGACGATGCGCCGGTGATGATGACGGTAGAGGGGGTTGTCTGAGTTACGCCTGGTGTCATTTCTTCAACGTTTGTGATAACTGGTGAATATTTTTCAGGATCGCACGGCGTCAGGCCGCTGTTGTTTACGTTTTGCAATGGCGTGGGCGGGATTCACTGGATGACTGGCCTGGCTGAAGCGGTTATCCCCAAGACTGGAGCTGCCGGTTAGGATTGCAAAGGTGGCTTAACAAAACGGAGCGGAATACGGAGCGATATGGGCGAAATCATGGTGTCGGTGTCTGGGCTGCGCAAGTGTTTTGGCTCAATGGTGGCGCTCCAGCACATTGACTTAGCGGTACCGACCGGGTCGATTCTGGGGGTGCTGGGGCCGAATGGGGCCGGAAAGACGACCCTAATCAACTGCTTGACCACGTTGATTAAGCCGGATGGCGGTCAAGCTGCGATCGCAGGCTATGACGTACTCACCCAACCGGCGGCTATCCGGGCCTTAATCAGCCTCACCGGCCAGTTTGCCGCCGTTGATGAAGAGCTAACGGCCCGCGAGAACCTAATTTTATTCGGTCGGCTGCTGCGGCTGTCAATTCCGGCGGCAAAACAGCGGGCTACGGAACTCTTGGCCCAATTTGACCTAGTGGGGGCCGCCAACCGTCGCGTCAAAACCTTCTCGGGGGGGATGCGGCGGCGACTTGACCTTGCTGCCAGCATTGTCTCTGAGCCGTTGGTGCTGTTTCTGGATGAACCGACCACGGGCCTTGACCCGCGCAGCCGTCAACAGCTCTGGCAGGTGGTACGCCAGCTCAAAGCCCAAGGCATCACCATTGTGTTGACCACCCAATACCTCGAAGAAGCCGACGAACTGGCTGACCAAGTGGTGGTGATTGATCAGGGCACCGTGATTGCCGCTGGCACCACCGATGATTTGAAAAACCGGATTGGCGGCACCTTTTGCGAACTGCGCTTGGCCCATCTCCAGGACGAAGCAAAGCTGCGGCAGGTGATTGCTGATTGGGAAAACCGAGAGCTGTTTCGAGCCGGAGAAGCCTTCACCCTGGCGGCACCAGATGGGGTGGCGACCCTCACCGAAGTGCTGCGCCGGACAGATGCCGCTGGCATTCCCTTGGCAGATATCTCTCTGCGGCGTCCTAGCCTAGACGACGTGTTCTTTGCCCTCACCGGTCACACCACGGCTGTTTGACGCCTGTTTGACGCCACGGTTTGCAACACCTGTCTGAAGCCGCTTTAAGCAGTCGCTGAAGCCGTCATCAAAAAAACGGAGGCGCTCCCCATGGAGCGCCTCCGTTGTCGCTGTTAAGCAGATGTTTTAGAGAAGCTGGCCAAGGGCAACCTTGACTCAGCCTAACCTTCAGCAGGCTTGGCTTCAGGCTTGGCTTCGGTTTTCTTAGCCGCAGCAGCGGGCTTCTTAGCACCGCCCTTCTTGGCTGGGGGAGCTGCGACTTCTTTTAGCTCAGCTTCAGCAAAGTTGTTGGTGTTAATGCCTGAGTAGTTGACTTTATCAAAGCGCACAACGACAGGGTAGCGGATGCCGCTCTGGTCAACCGTCGCAACCGTTCCAACATCCTGAAACCAGTAAGATTCCTTGCGCAGAATCCGGACTTTAGAACCGCGTTGAACCATGAATAATCCCCTCTTGAAAGGTGAGTTTTTAAGGTGAAAGTCACTTGTCCACCAGCGTACTACCCCGACGCCCCTTACTTCTAGGCTGGGGATTTAAGATTTATTGCTGTTTCCGCGCTGTCCGGGGACTGTTCGGGGGCTGGGCACGGCTGGGGCCAGGCCGCAGTCGTACTTAGCCTCAACGTTTAGAATCAAAAAGGCGCAGCGTCACGAAGGCGTAAATGAAGGCATAGAGAATGAGCAGGCTGCGATCGCACCTGAGCTTAGCCAAACTGTGCCCCTGCGATTTTGACTGGCTCTGCGATTTTGACTAGTAAGAGAGACTGGCAAGAGAGGAAATGATCATGAGGCGTCCCCTCCAGTTCGACAATCCAGACCCATAATCTAGACATCTATACCCACGAAAGTATGAAAGACCTGAACACCGAAAAAACCATCACCCTGCTCAATCAGATCATGGAATTTGAGTTGGCTGGGGTGGTTCGCTACACCCACTATTCGCTAATGGTGACTGGCCCAAACCGGATTCCAATTGTGGATTTCTTCAAAGCGCAGGCGAGTGAATCCTTGCTCCATGCTCAAGAAGCTGGAGAGATCATCACCGGACTCGAAGGTCATCCCAGCCAGCGCATTGCGCCGATCGAAGAAACCAATCGTCATGATGTGCGTGATCTGCTGAAAGAAAGCCTGAATCATGAGCAAAAAGCGCTAGATATGTACAAAAAGCTGCTGAAAACAGTGAATGATGCCAGCGTCTATCTAGAAGAATATACCCGCACCAAGATTGGCCAGGAAGAACTGCACAACCTGGAAATCAAGAAGATGCTGCGAGATTTCAGCTAAGGCGTAGGCGCTGACGCTGCGATCGCAATCTGATTCATAACCGTTCCCTGAACAACGTTGGAGATCAGCCAGGATTAGCATCGTCAGCATCGTCGTTGACTTTAAACACGACAAAAGGCTTGTGATTACAGATTGCTCTGTGGTCACAAGCCTTTTAAGTTAGCTAATGAATCCCCCCGCCTTTTCCTTGGAGCGCAGGGGAAAGCTGCCCTTAGCTCAAGCTAGCGGGGTCAGCGTCATCGCTGTCGCTGCTGGTGTCCGCATCGCTCGGGGTCTGCATGTCCGTGGGCAAGCAGCCTACGCCATAGTCGGCATAGTCCGCCGCTAAGGTAGCCGGAGCGGCTGCTAGGCCCAAGCCCGCTAGGGTCGCGGTCAACAGCAAGCTTCGTTGTAGTGTGAGTCGCATGGTCAAATTGCCAAGTAGCTTCAGTGTTTGAAAATGTTCGGCAATGTTCAGAACCAGTCTTAGGCCGGAAACTGGGGGCAGGTGCGATCGCATCACCACACCCACCCCTTCCCTCAGGCCAGACCTAGGCTAGAACTAAGCCAAATCAGGGTCGCGGCCAGTGGACACCGGTAGGTCAGGGAAAGAGGAGTACTCCGTCCAAGAGCCTTCGTAAATCCGCACGTTGGGGTAGTCCAACAGGTGCTTCAGCACCACATATTGCAGGGTGGCCTCCCGACCGGTGCTGCAAGTGACGATGATGGTGTCATCGCGGGTGATGCCCCGGGCATCTAGCAGCGCCTGGATGTCGTCTAGAGGCTTGAGTTGGTGCAGGTTGTCCTCACCAATGGTGAAGGTAGGCCAGGGGATGTTCTTGGCCCCAGGGATGTGGCCGTTGCGCTGGAACAGGTCGATTTCACCCGCATAGAGAGCTGCTGGCCGGGGGTCGATGAAGGTGACGTTGCCGGCTTCAACAAAGCCGCGCACGTCGTCAATCGTCACCCGAATGTCAGCGTTGTCTTCTAGGGTGAATTCACCCACTTCATACTCGGGAAATGCCTTGGTGATGGGCAGTCCAGCGTCCCGGTAGCCGGGGTAGCCGCCGTCAAGAACCGCAGCCGTGGCATGGCCGCTACGCTCTAACAGGTAAGCCACCATTGTCGAACCCAGCAGGTTCCCGCCGTCGGAGTAGATCACCACATCGCTGTCGTCGGTGACACCCGCTTCGGTGAAGATGAAGTCCAGCTTCTCCGTGTCCCAATACTGAATGGGCAGGCGACCATTGGGGCCTCGGAAGGTGTTGTCAGCTACGTGAACCGCACCAGGGACATGGCCCTGGATATAGTCCAAGGGGTTCATGCGTACATCGAGAATCCGCAGGTTGTCATCTTCTAGATGGTCAGCGAGCCACTGGGGACTGACAAAGCGCAATTCGCTGGTGCTGGCGGTCGGCGTCCGGTGGAAGTGAGCTGCCCCAGGTTGGGCCAAGCTGGGAATGACGACGGCGACTGCCAAGACGGACGCCATAAAGGCCAGAACTGCTGACCTGAGTCCTTTGAGTTTAAGGAGGTGCGATCGCATCAAACAAAATCTCCTGTGTTTGCTGTTATGTCTGTCGTATCTGCTGTCGGGCAAGTCAATCGAATAAATTCCAGGGAGTCAGAAACGGAGGGCGTAACGGATCCCAATACCCTCACATCCCGACCAAATTACCGTGTTTTGATAATACCGTAAATTAGGACACAAAGTTCCCATTCCCCGGTATTTAAGGGGGGAATTATTAGGGTTTGGTGACAATCGGGCCTGATTATTGCAGCTAGAGGGATTTCAAGGGTTCCGCTAGCCCTGGTCGTAAAATTTCATGGCTTAATCCCCGGTATATAGCGGGGGATTATTCAAGTGGGTCGGCTCAGGAAAGGGAACTCTAGAATACGGCGACAGAACGGATACGCCCAAAGCCCAGCCTCCTAAAGCTCAGCCTCCCAAAGCCCAGCGTTCCAAACGCCAGAAGGCGCAGGCTGATCATGCCCACAGGGTAGAATCAGGACATCTCTATGACCTCATTTACCCTACCGATTCATGGGCAATACCTTCGGCCATCTGTTTCGTATTACTACCTTTGGCGAGTCCCACGGCGGCGGCG
>PXDR01000578.1 GCA_003566335.1 Cyanobacteria bacterium T3Sed10_344R1 | reverse complement strand
CAAGGGCGATCTTTGAATAAGGGTTGGGGGCGTTGCCGCAGGGGAAAAATCCGCTTCACCAAATGCAGGGTGCTACGCAGCAGCCCCACGTCAACATAAGGGCCGTAGTAGCGATCCCGCTGTTTGCCCATGTGGCGGCGACGGGTGATAAACAGGCGAGGATAGTCTTCTGACCAGGTGATGCAGAGGTAAGGATATTTTTTGTCGTCTTTCAGCAGCACATTGAAGTGGGGCTGGTGCTGCTTAATCAGGTTGGCTTCTAGGGCTAGGGCCTCCGCTTCGGTATCGGTGACGATCACCTCGATGTCCACGACCTGCATCACCATTAGGGCAATGCGAGGAGGATGATTCGCTACGTCACGAAAGTAGGAGCGCACCCGAGCTCGCAGCTTTTTGGACTTACCGATATAGAGGATTTGCTCCTGACTGTCCCGCATAAAGTAAACCCCGGGCTCTAGGGGAATTTCTTTGAGCCGCTCTTCGAGGCGTTGGGGGTCTTTCAGCAGGGTGGGGGGCACGGGAGGGGACGGTTATTGGCTGTTGGCTATTAGCTGTTGGCTACAGAGCCCTATTAAATAATTAAATAGGGCTGTAACTGATCTACTGAGTGCTGCTATTTGGCTAGGAAGTTGCCGATTTTTGGGATCGCTTGGTCTAGGACCTCGGGGTCGTGGACTAGGGCGAGGCGTACGTAGCCTTCGCCGGATTTGCCGAAGCCAATGCCGGGGGCGACGGCGATGCCGGTGGCGGCGACGAGTTGGGTGCTAAAGCCGATGGAGTCGGTGGCCCAGGGCGCGGGGAGTTTGGCCCAGATGTACATGGTAGCGGTGGGAGTGGGGACGTCCCAGCCGATGCGGGCGAGGGCAGCGACGGCAGCGTCCCGTCGTTGGCGAAAGCGTTCGACGGTTTGCTGGACGCAGTCTTGGGGGCCGTTTAGGGCTGCGATCGCACCCCTGAGAATGCCGCGATACTGGTTAAAGTCCACATTGGCTTTAATCTGGCGCAGCGCCTTGATCAACGTCGGATTTCCCACGGCGTAGCCCACCCGGAATCCGCCCATGTTGTAGGACTTAGAGAGGGTAAAAAACTCAACTGACACCGTTTTATCAGGATCTGCCTGAAGCACGGAGGGGGCAGTCTGGCCGTCAAAGGTCAGATCCACATAGGGAAAGTCGTGCACCAGCACCAGGCCATGGGCTTGGCAAAAGGCGACAGCTGATTTCAGGAAATCCAGAGAGGCGCAGGCGGTGGTGGGGTTGTGGGGATAGCTCAGCACCATCATCTTGGCCTGGGCCAGCACGGCTGGCGGAATATCCTCGAATACAGGCAAAAAGCCGGTATCGGCCTGGGTGGGCATGGGGTAAATCTGGCCCCCAGCCAGGTACACCCCGCCTGCATGGGAAGGGTAGCCGGGATCTTGCAGCAGAGCAAAGTCGCCAGGGTTCAGCACGGCTAAGGGCAGATGGGCAGTGCCCTCTTGGGAGCCGATTAGGGCCAGCACCTCGGTTTCAGGGTCGGCAGTGATGCCAAATTTACGCTGACACCACTCTGCCGCCGCCTGGCGAAAGGGCTGGGTGCTGTTGAACAGGGCATAGCCGTGGGTGTCTGGATCTTGTAAAGAGGCTGCGATCGCACTCAAGACATGGGGCGGCGTGGGTAAATCTGAAGACCCCAAAGACAGGTCAATAATGCACTGCCCCGCAGCCCGAGCCTGAGCTTTGGCTCGATCCATATCGGCAAATACATTCGCCTGGAGTGGCGCAATTCGATCCGCAAGTTGCATAGGACTCTTCAGCGTTACAGTCAGGATTTCCCCAGTCCAGTCTCGATCCAGCCGACTCTAGACAGCTGAAGACAGGTGCTTATCGAGCACCGCCGCCACCTGGGGCGCACTCATCGCCCCTTCAGCTGATTCCACCAGTTGACCCTCAATAAATAAGCGCAGGGCTGGAACCCCTTGCACTTGATACTTAGACACCGCCTCTGGGTTCGGGTCAACTTCCATTTTGACAATCTTGAGCTGATCGGCGCGCTCAGTCGCCACCGTCGAGATCACCGGAGCCATCAATCGACAAGGGCCACACCAGCTCGCCCAGAAATACACCAGTACCGGCTGCTCGCTCTTGAGCACTTCCGCCTCAAACTGACTGTCGTTAATTACCAGAACTTCACTCATGTTGACTCACGCCTCACGCTGCCTAAACTGCCTAAATCCAGCTTAGGACAAGCCTTCAACAAATGTCTGCCCAAAATCACGTCCCTGGGACTATCGATCCAGGATTCCAGCCAAGTCCGCCCCAAAATACGCCGAAACCTGAACAGAGCACTCAGGCATCTGTTCAGGTTCGGTCGCTTATGAAGGAAACCCTGTCGGCAGTGGACTGCTCCCAGCGCCAGCAGCGGCTAGACTACAGCTGATCGAGCTGAGTTTTCAGGGCTTCTAGCTCAGCATCTACGGCAGCATCCTGGGGCGCAGCTTCCCCGCTGGCTTCAGCGGCTGGCAGTTGCCCCGTCGGTTCGGGGGTACCGCTGATCTGGGCCTTCATGGCAGCGAGTTCATCATCCACATCGCTGCCCGACTCTAGAGCGGCAAACTGACTCTCTAGGTCAGCCCCACCCAGCTCATAGGCGGCTTGGGACTGGGCCTCCATTTGCAGGATTTTTTCTTCCATCCGCTCGAAAGCCCCCATGGCACTGCTGGTGCCCATGCGGCCCATGGTGCTGTGGAGTTGCTCATTCGCCTTGGCTGCACTAGCCCGCGCTTTGAGCATATCTTTCTTGGTTTTCGCCTCAGAGATTTTGCTTTCTAGGCCAATCAAGCTGCGCTTGAGCTGATCAACTTGGGTAGATTGTTGATCCAGCTGGGACTTGAGCGCTGTGGCGGTTTCCACCTGGGTTTTGCGTCGTACCAGGGCTTCCCGCGCTAGGCTTTCATCCCCTTTTTGGATGGCTAGCTGAGCCCGCTGTTGCCAGGTGTTGGACTCTGACTGAGCCCGGTCATGCTGCTGCTGTACCCGCTTTTGGCTGGCGATCGCACTGGCAACAGCCTGGCGCATCTGCACCAGGTCTTCCTGCATATCGATGATGGTCTGCTCCAGGATTTTCTCTGGATCTTCCGCAGCACTCACCGCCGCATTTAAGTTAGAACGAACGACTCGGCTAACGCGATCAAACAACCCCATAACTCTGTCCTTAATCCCTTAAACAACGATTCAAACAACGATGATTCAAACAGCCCTGTGTCGATCTAGGCAGTGAATGCCGTCCTCAAGCCAGCTTCCCGCGAAACCACCGCTTTGGAGAGGCCATCACCCCTAGGGTAACAACTTCAGCGTTGACGGAATCTTGCTGGCTGCCGGCTTAATAGCTTTAGAGTTTAGGCTAAAGATTTTAGGCTAAGCGGCTAGTGCAGCCAAGGGCTGCTTCAGCCTGGGCAGGCTGATTTCCGGGAAGTTCCGAGGACACAACCCCATGCTTGGCCCAACTGCCCCTAGTCTTAGCACATCTGCTCCCCTGGCTAGAAGCCTGAGTCGCTAATCTTCTTAAGGCTTAAGGATTCTGGCGGCAGAAGCAGGGCTAGCAGGATAAATCTGAGAAGCAAGAAAAAAGCAAGAAAAAAGAGCCTTCAACCACATAGGTCAAAGACTCTCATCAGGGTGCATCTACCATTCACTGTTTTCGTAAGACCCCAGCACCCGGCAGTAGGTTCCAGCGCTCCCGATCCCAGCTGTCTGCATTCGCCCCCACAGCTGCTGAGATTCCGCTGAATCCCTAGGGCTTAAATAATCTGAGACAGGAACTTGCGGGTGCGCTCTTCTTTAGGATCGTTGAAGAAGGCCTCTGGGGTGTTTTCTTCCACCAGCAGCCCGTCTGCCATTAGCACCACCCGATCGGCCACTTCCCGGGCAAAGCCGACTTCGTGGGTAACGCAGACCATAGTGATGCCGGTTTCGGCCAAGCCGCGCATGACGTCCAGCACTTCCCGCACCATTTCTGGGTCAAGGGCTGAGGTGGGTTCGTCAAACAACATCACTTTGGGCTGCATGGCTAGGGAACGTGCGATCGCAACCCGCTGCTGCTGCCCCCCTGAAAGCTGCCCCGGAAACTTGTGGGCCTGCTCTAAAATGCCAACCCGCTCTAGCAGCTGCATCGCCACCTCTTGAGCCTTGGCCTTGGGCCAGCGCCGCACCCAGATTGGGGCCAGGGTGATGTTCTGTAGCACCGTCAGGTGAGGAAACAGATTGAACTGCTGAAACACCATTCCCACTTCCTGACGCACCGTTTCGATATTTTTCAAGTCGTGGGAAATTTGGATGCCGTCAACTTCAATATTGCCTTTTTGGTAAGGCTCTAGGGCGTTGAAGGTACGGATAAAGGTGGACTTACCTGAACCCGACGGCCCCATGACCACCACCACTTCCCCTCGATTTACCGTGAGGCTGACCCCTTTCAGGACGTGGAAGCCGTTGTCGTACCACTTTTCTACATCCGTCGCGACAATAACCGGCTCCTTGCCAGGGCTAGCACCAGTCATAGCTGGGGAGGTATCCGTTTTAGATTGGGTCATGGGTTTTCTCTCTTTGGGCGAGCAATGGTGACTCAACGAGCAACAAACTAAGCCGAGGAACGGGCTAAAACTGGCCAGACCATTCGCGATCGCAGACCAGACATTACGACTCAGAACCGGGCAATGTTAGGCAACAAATGGGCTAGCGTGGCTCTATTCTGGCACTACCTTACTGGTCTAAGGGTTTAAGGACTGTTAAGTGTGACACCTCGCAAGGGTCTCGGGCTGAGCCCTTGCGAGATAATACGGACTCTCTTGAGCAGACTGCTCAGCAGACTGCTAATGATTCGGTCTAGTTCTCGGTATTCAGCTGCTGCTCAATTTTGCGGCTGCCTAAAGACATGGCGTAGCAAAAGAACCAGTAGATGACCCCGAAGAACAAATACACCTCAGCGAACCGCCCAGTGAATTGGGGGTTAGCCAACACCGATCCACCCATGCCCAGCAGCTCGGATAGCCCCACCACCGCCAGCAGGGTTGTGTCCTGAAACAGACTGATGAACTGACCCACAATTGCCGGGATGGCAATCTTCAGCGCCTGGGGCAGGATGATCAAAATCATGGTTAGTGGGGTGTTTAGGCCCAGGGAGAAGGCGGCTTCCCGCTGACCCCGAGGAATCGCTTGCAGACCAGCCCGCACGTTTTCAGCCAGGTAAGCGGCGCTGAAGAGGGCCAGACCAATCACCGCCCGTAAAATCCGGTCAGGCCGCGTCCCCACCGGCAAAAATAGCGGAATCATCACCTGTCCCATAAACAGCAGGGCAACCAGGGGCACCCCTCGCACCAGCTCAATGTAGGCCGTAGAGAGCCAGCGCAGCACAGGCAGGTTGCTGCGACGACCGAGGGCTAAGGCCAGTCCCAGGGGGAAACAGAGGCCAATGCCACTAATGGCAGCCAATAGGGTGAGCATTAAGCCCCCCCAGTTGTTGGTAGAAATGGTCGGCAAGCCCAGCCCACCACCAATCAACCACAGCGCCACGAAGTAAGACAAAAACCAGGCGAGGCAGATCCACAGACCTAAGCTGGGCACTTTG
>PXDR01000217.1 GCA_003566335.1 Cyanobacteria bacterium T3Sed10_344R1 | reverse complement strand
CCAAACCCTTGAACTGCCAACCCCCCAAGGGCTACGACGGGTACTGGTTAAGCAGGGGCAGATCCAGGATAACCAGGCGCGGCTGTGGCTGGTCGGGGTTTGGCAAGATGTGACGGAGCGCGATCGCACTGAGGCGACTTTGATCCAGTTGGCTACCGCCGTGCGGCAGCGCACCACTGAGCTGCAAACCGCGCGGGAATATGAGTCTACCCTGAAGCGGATTACTGACCGGGTGCGGGACAGCCTGGATGAAGAGCAAATTTTACAGACGGCGGTGCGAGAGCTGACGGAAGCTTTGGGGGTCAAGGGGTCGAATACGGCGCTCTATGATTTAGAACAGGGCACGTCTACGGTGTCCTATGAATACACAGAATCTCTGCATCCCTACCAAGGTCGGGTGTCTCAGATGGAAGCGTTCCCTGAGGTTTATGACCAGCTATTGCGGGGGGAGCATTTTCAGTTCTGCAACCTGCAGCTCAACCCGGTGCGGGGGCAGGTGGCGATGTTTGCCTGTCCGATTTTGGACGATCGGGGGGTGTTGGGTGATCTTTGGCTGATCCACGACTGCGACTATAGCTACAACGAGGTGGAAAGTCGGCTGGTGCAGCAGGTGGCGAACCAATGTGCGATCGCAATTCGCCAGGCCCGGCTATACCAAGCGGCCCAGTCCCAGGTGGCTAAGCTAGAGCAAATCAACACTCTCAAAGACGACTTTCTCAGCACCGTCTCCCACGAGTTGCGCACCCCGGTGACCAGTATGCGGGTGGCCCTACAGCTATTGCGCACCACCCTCAACCAGGAGTTTGACCTAGAGTCAGAGCTGCAAAAGCCCCGCACTAAGCAAACCCGGATCGCCCGCTACTTCAGCATTCTGCACGAAGAATGTGAGCGGGAAATTAGCTTGATTAACGATTTGCTTGACCTGCAGCGACTAGATGCAGGCAATCACCCGATTGATCCCCAAACAGTCGTGCTGCAAACCTGGCTGCCGGAGTTTGTCGGCGGGTTCCAGTCCCGCGCTAAAACCCGCGACCAGTCCCTCCGTTGGGAGATCTCTGCCGACACGCCAACCCTGGTTTCTGATTTGCCCAGCCTAGAGCGCATTCTGGCAGAAATCCTCAACAACGCCTGCAAATATACCCCCCCCGGTGAAACCATTAGCCTGAAGGTAAGCGGTCGGGGGTGCGATCGCATTTGTTTTGAACTGACCAACACCGGGGTCGAAATTCCAGAAGCTGAGCGGTCGCGGATTTTTGATAAGTTCTATCGGGTGCCCAGCGCCGATCCCTGGCGACAGGGGGGCACCGGGTTGGGATTGGCCCTGGTGCAGCGCTTGCTCCATCACCTAGATGGCGACATTCAGGTCGCCAGCGGCAACCAGCAGACCTGCTTCACCATTGAGCTACCGAGCCAGCTACCCTTGATTTAACCGGCTGAATTCTTTAAATCGCTATGGCTGCTTCTTCAACCTCTGCCGACAACCCGAACTGGGTCGAATACCAAGGCCAGTTTGGCCCCTTCACCATCACCCCGGATGACCGCCAAGAAGTGCGGATCTATCGGGCTGGGCTGGCGGGGTCGGCGGGCTGTTTTGCGATCGCAGTGGGATTACTCCAATGGCCCCAGCCCTGGACGGCCACCGCCATCACCCTGCTGTACGGCGGCTTTTGGCTGGGCCTGGGCCTTAGCCTCTGGAAAATTCACATTTACCTAAAGCCTCTACACCTGGCCCTCCAGGGGTTTTGGTTAGTCGGCGGGCTGACCTCCCTAGGATTTGGGCTGTTGCAGCCCGATCCCCTGGCCCTCGCTGTCGTCAACCAACCGGCTTTGCTGTGGGGCATCGGCTTCAGCTTCGCTGCCCTCACCGGCATTTTCTTCAAAGAAGCCTTCTGCTTTGACCGGCTAGAAACCAAACTGCTAACGCCCCTGGTGCCCCTAGTGCTGCTGGGCCATCTAACTGGAACCTTACCCAGCGACTGGGCTGTGCCCCTACTACAGCTATGGGCTGGGCTGTACCTCGTCTTTACCTTGCGCAAACTCTTCCAGGACATCGATCCAGACATTGGCGACAAGAGCGTCTTCGACTACTTGGCTCGGAGGCAGGAGGGTGTCTGAGCGAGCCTACTGGCTGGCCTGGTCTACCCTGTTCGGGGTTGGGCCTATCCTGCAAAAGCGGATTTATGAGGCGTTTGGCAGCCTCAAAACCGCCTGGCACGCCACTCCCGATGAGCTAATGCAGGTGGATGGCGTTGGCCCTCGGGTGGTGGGTGCCCTGGAAGCCCAACGAAACCAACAAGATCCCCAGGCCCAGCTACAGCAGCACGAGCGCAAAAACAAACAGTTTGTCACCCCCGCCGATCCAGACTATCCCCGGCTGCTGCTAGAAATCCCCGATCCGCCGCCCCTGCTGTATTACCGAGGTCACTGGCAACCCGCCCTCACCCAAGGCAACAGCCTCACGGTGGGCGTGGTCGGCACCCGTCAACCCACAGACTACGGGCGACGCTGGACTCAGCGACTTTGTGCAGCCCTGGCCCAGCAGCAGGTGACGATTATTTCTGGCTTGGCTGACGGCATTGATGCCGAAGCCCACCACAGTTGTCTATCGGTTCAGGGCTACACGGTGGCGGTGCTGGGCACTGGCGTGGATGTGGTCTACCCGCCCCGCAACCAAAAGCTGTACGAGCAGGTGGTGGCGACTGGCCTCGTGCTGAGCGAGTATCCCGACGGCACCCCGCCAGATCGCAGTCATTTCCCCCGGCGGAACCGGATTGTCGCCGGACTGAGTCGGGCCGTGCTGGTGACCGAAGCGCCGCAGAAATCCGGGGCGTTGATTACGGCTCGCTTAGCCAATGAGTATTGCCGGGATGTTTATACCTTGCCCACCAGCCTCGACAATGTGCGCGGTCGGGGCAACTTAGAACTGATCAACCAAGGGGCACAGCTTGTCCTGGGGGAAATGGAACTCCTCACCGCCCTCGGCACCATGCCGCCTCTGGCTTCCGCCGGACGATCCCAGGCAGCGACACCCCCGCCCAACCTCGACCCCGAACTGCAGCAGGTGTGGCAAGTGCTGTCCCCCGACCCCATGCCTCTAGACCGGATTGTGCCCCAGGTGGGCTTGACCACTGGGGCCGTGCTGAGCGCCCTGGTGCAGCTAGAGTTACTGGGCTTGGTGTCGCAATTGCCGGGAATGCAGTATCAGCGCTGTTCTTAGACGACCCCTATGTTTGCCACAACTCAGCCACCGGAAATGACTGCAGAAGCCTACCTCGCTTGGGAACCGACCCAAGAGCTGCGCTATGAGTTTATCAACGGCGAGGTCTTGGCGATGACGGGGGGCACGCTGCCCCACAACGATATCGCGATCAACTTGCTCACTGCGTTGCGGCCCCAGGTGCGCGCCCAGGGCTGCCGCATCAACATTGCCGATGCCAAAGTCAATGTTGCCCCCTCGATCTATCGCTATCCCGATCTAGTGATTAGCTGCGACGAACGCGACAAAACTGCAATCACGGCTATTCAATACCCAAAACTGATTGTTGAGGTGCTGTCTCCAGGGACGGAGAGCCTTGACCGAGGCGATAAGTTTAGGGAGTATCGATCCCTGCCCAGTTTGCAAGAGTATGTGTTGATTAGCTCTACGCAAATCAATGTTGAAATTTATCGTCGCGGCGAAGGTCGTCTGTGGCTTTACACGGCCTATCAAGCTGGGGATACTGTGACCCTAGAGAGCGTTGGCTTTGAGTGCTCCATAGCGCTGCTCTATGAGAATGTTTTGGCGATTGAGTAGACAAGTGCTGAATGTATATTGCTGCTTCCCATCTAGGGTATCCGCCTAAGGCGGGGCGGATCACTTTGTGAAGTTGCTAACAATGGGCTTCGACAAGCTCAGCCCGAACGGACTGGAACCGTTCGCCCTGAGCCTGTCGTTGGCGTAGCCTCCCCAGAGGGGATAGGGCAGCGCCGTTAATCAGGGGGCAGGGCCGTAGAGCAAATAAAAATCCCGCCTTCCTTAAATTGGTACCCTAAACCTGGGCAAAGTTCATCCGGCTGAGAAAAGTCTTTAGTCGAGGGCTGGTGGGGTTGCTGAGGATTTCTCGGGCGTTGCCCTGTTCTTCGACTTGGCCCTGGTTGAGAAACAGCACCCGGCTGGCGACTTCTTTGGCAAACTGCATTTCGTGGGTGACGATGGCCATGGTCATGCCTTCTTCGGCTAGTTGCTGCATGACGCCCAGCACTTCGCCGACTAGTTCTGGGTCGAGGGCGCTGGTGGGTTCGTCAAACAAAATCACTTCAGGCCGCATGCAGAGGGCTCTTGCGATCGCAACCCGCTGCTTTTGCCCCCCCGAGAGCTGATCGGGATAGGCATCAGCCTTAACGCTGAGTCCCACTTTATCCAGGAAAAAGCGGGCTGTCTCGTCGCATTCTTTGGCTGAACGGCCCAGCACTTTGCGCGGTGCAAGGGTGAGGTTTTGCAACACCGACAAGTGCGGAAATAGGTTGAACTGCTGAAACACCATGCCCACCTGGGCGCGCAGTTGCAGCAGTTGACGACGACCCAAGGTCGGCACCGACAAGTCCAGACCATTCACCACCAGCTGACCGCCGTTAATCGTCTCCAGGCGGTTGAAGCAGCGCAGCAGCGTACTCTTGCCGCAGCCCGAGGAACCAATAATCGCCACCACTTCGCCGCGATTAATTTGGCCGCTGATCCCCCGTAATACCTTGAGGTCGCCGTAGCTTTTTTCCAGATTGCTAAACAGAATGGGGGGCAGGGTGTCGATTGCCATAGCATCAGTGACCTATCGGGGAAGAACCGCCCCACAGCAGGGCAGCCGTATATTGGCTGATAGCATAGCATCCACCCATAATCCGTCACGGTGCCTAGCGAGCAGTGCTGAAAAAGCAGGGTTTAAAGCTGGCTAGAAAAGATGAATCGTTAAACGGGCTTGCCCGTGGGTTAGGGTGTCCCTGAATACAATCTAGGCCAGTAAGTTCAGCCTAGTCTCAATCTTGTTTAGGTGAGGAGCCAACCTTTTATGTTCAACATTACGCGGGCTAAGTTTTTGCAGCGGGCCATGCTGGGCCTTGGGGCTACCCTGCTGGTGGCGGCCTGTGGTGGATCCCCCACCGATACGGCGGCTGATCCCGACAACGGCGCACCGGCTGCCGAAGCCCCGGAGGCCATGACCGTTGCCACGGAACCGGCGTTTCCTCCGTTTGAGTCGGTAGGAGATGGCGGTGAACTGGTGGGCTTCGACATTGACCTGATGAACGCCATCGGCGAAGAAGCTGGGATTGACATCAACTTTGAAAGCCTGCCCTTTGACGGCATCATTCCGTCCCTACAGTCGGGCAGCGTCGATGCCGCCATCAGCGCCATGACCATCACCGAGGAACGGGCGCAGACCGTGGACTTTTCTCGGCCTTACTTTGTGGCAGGTCTTGCGATCGCAGTCCAAGAAGACGAAGACGACATCACCAGCCTAGAAGACCTCGAAGGGATGCGGATTGCGGTGCAGATTGGCACCACCGGGGCCGAAACCGCCGCCGGGATTCCGGGCAGCACCCTCAGCACCTTTGATTCTGCGCCTCTAGCCCTCCAAGAGCTG
>PXDR01000532.1 GCA_003566335.1 Cyanobacteria bacterium T3Sed10_344R1 | reverse complement strand
GCCGTCCCGCAAAAACTGGTCGAGCAGATAGCCGTTTGCGCCGTGAACCTCGACGCCATCAAACCCCGCTTCCAGGGCGTTTTTTGCCCCCTGACGATACTGCTCCACCACGCCGGGGATCTCGTCTAGGTCTAGGGCGCGGGGGGTGACAAAGGGCTGCATGCCCGTGTAGGTGGCGGCTTCTCCTTGGGGTGCGATCGCACTGGGCGCGACCGGCAGTTGACCACCCGGCTGCAAATCGGGATGGGAAATCCGGCCCACATGCCAAAGCTGGAGGAAGATCCGTCCCCCGGCCTCATGTACCGCGTCGGTCACAGGTCGCCAAGCTAGCACTTGCTCTGGAGAATGGATGCCAGGGGTGGCGGGGTAGCCCACACCCTCTGGGCAGACCTGGGTCGCTTCAGAAATAATCAGTCCAGCACTGGCCCGCTGGGCATAGTAGGTGGCATGGATGGGCTGAGGCAGATTGTCTGTGGCGCGGTTGCGGGTCAAGGGGGCCATCACAATCCGGTTGGGCAGGGTGTATGGCCCTAGCTGAATCGGGGAAAGCAAATGGATGTCTTGGGTGTTTTCGGGGGCAGCAGCAACCATAGAGAAATCCTTCTCAAAGAACAACGGGCTCAAACAACGGGCTGAAAACGGGCTGAAAAAATAACGGGCTGATCGATGAAAAAATAACGGGCTGATCGATCTAGAGCTATTGCGGGCGCTTGGGGGAAATTCTACGCTGCACACAGCTCAAGACAACAGTTCAAAAACTATCGAACAATCAAAGCATAGCGATGGCAATGGCATAATGACAACTATGCGACCCTTAAGCCATCCAGCCCGAGAAGACATCTCCCTGACGGCGGTGCTGTACGCCCTCAGTGACACTTATCGCCTCGAAATCGTTCGTCAGCTTGCCAGCCGAGGCGAACTGAACTGCAGCGCCCTGGACATTCCGGCGGCTAAATCCACCTTGTCTCACCACTTCAAGGTGCTGCGGGAGTCTGGCCTAATCTACAGCCGCAGCGAAGGTCGAGAACACTACAACTCCCTGCGCCGGGATGATCTAGACGCCCGCTTTCCCGGCCTCCTCGCCGCTGTGATTCAGTCTAGTGAACCAGCCTTTACCCCAGCCTTGCTCACAGAAAAGCCCTCAGCGCAGGGCTAAGGGCTTAGGAGGAACCAAGTTGAAAACTTTCAATCAGCTGAAAATTAGCGGGTGATTGGAGCGATTAGGGCGACCTCCGCCGACCCTAGGCCAACTAATCTTGACGAATCGAGAGGGTGTAGGGGTGACTGCCGCCACTCCGGCTGCCCACATAGATTGAGTAGGTGCCTTGGTTAAGTACCCCAGGCGCGTTAATCACGCCATCGCTAGACAGCAGGCACTCGCTAAAGCCGTTGGGGCTGGTGATTTGCACGGTGAAGCTGCCTTCGGCTTCGGCGCTGATGTCAATGGCGGCAAAGGATTCACTCACCCGCAGGGTGTGGCTGGGGGTTTCGGGCAAGTTACCGCAAGATGAACTGCGGGGGCCGCCAGAGATACCGGTGACTTCGACCGGGCTACTGAGGGGGGTCTGGCTGGTGGGTTGGGCAAAGGCCGGGGTCGCCATCGCAACCACGGCGGCTAGAGCAGCAGAGAGTTTAATTAAGTTGCGATCGCATTTCATGGCGCGTCCCCAGGTGAGGTTTCATTAAGTTGGACTTGACCCTTGGCACTAGGCCGAGGTCTCGTTCGGTTCGGTAGCCTTGATAACTTAATCCTAGGGGCCAAGGATGGCACGGCACAGAATTTTGTGCCACTTCCCCAAGCGGTTGCTTCCACCCAAGCGAGCTATCCTGGGACTTGCTTAAGCCGAGCCTTCCCCCACTGAATCATTCCCCTACGGATTATGCAGCGCACCCGACTCAGCACGGTAATCGACACCCTGGGCCGCCGCTTCGGCAGTTGGGTGCTTAACCCTTGGCGACGCATTTCTCTCGTTATTATCAGCCTGCTGTTTGGCAACTTTTTTGGCATTGCCATCTCCTCGATTGCAGGCCAAGCAGCAGAGTATGACGTAGTGGTGGCCGCCATCCTATTGGTGCTGGTGGAAATCGCCAGCGCGATCATCTACCGCCGCCGCCTTCCCCCCGAAACCCGGCGGCCCCTGGGGCTGGAAATGCTCAACAGCTTCAAAATCGGCCTGACCTACGCCCTGTTTGTCGAAGCCTTCAAGCTCGGCAGCTAGTGCTTTGTCAGTCTTAGAGCAGTCGTAGATTTTAGGCCGGAATCATAAACGTTCGGGCTGAGCCTGTCGAAGCCCTAATCCTTAGTCTTGACGATGCACTAGGCAAATAACTGGGGAATGGCTCCGACGGCGTCCACGACCGCATCGGGGACTACTGGCGACTGGGCTACTACGTGGGGGCGATATTTCCCAGTTTTGACCAACACGCCGGTCAGCCCCAGAGCCTGAGCGCCGCCGACATCATTTTCAATATCGTCGCCAATCATCACCACCTGCTCTGGCGGCAGCCCCAATTCTTCTAGGGCCAGGTTGTAGAACATGGCGCTGGGCTTGCCCACCACTGAGGCGTGGGTATCTGTGGCGTATTCCAACCCGGTGACAAACGCGCCAATGTCGAGGTGCAGCCCCCCTTCCCACTGCCAAAACTTGGCTTTGTGCAGCGCCACTAACTCCGCCCCCCGCATCAACAGCCGAAAGGCCCGATTCAGGTCAGGGTAATTCCATTCATTGTCCATGTCTCCCATCACCACCACATTGGCATCGGTTTCTGAGGTGGTGAATTCGGCAAACTCTTGCTTCACTTCCCGCGTTAGCAGGAGGTAGCACTTGAGGTCGGGCCGCTTGCGCAAATGCAGGACAGCGGCATAGGGGGCGCTGATAATTTCTTCGGATTTGACCGGCAGTCCTAAGTCATTGAGATGCTGGCAGAGGGTGCCGGTTGATTCCGTGGTGTTGTTAGTGGCAAAACGAAAGGGCATCCCGCTATTTCGGACAGCCTCTAGGGTTTCTACGGCACCGGGCAACAGCCGGTTGCCCACGTAGAACACCCCATTGAGATCCAGCAACAGCCCCTTAATGTGGCTCAGGTCTGGATTCGCTCGATTAGCGGAAATTTCAGCAGAATTGGCCATCATAAACCTATGCCCCTAGCCGCTAGCGTCATAACTCAACGCTACTGGCTGTTACGGCTGTGGATGGGATCAGTTGCTACAGCTCGGGAAAAAATTAACGCCCAGTAACCCAGTCTTAACCTAACTCTGTTTGTGGGACTTGAGCCCTGAATCCGCGACCTAAGGCTCAAGTCCGGTTTGGTAAATGCCCTGACCTTTTCCTGATTCTCTAGGTTCAGAAGGCGTTACTACTCGCGGGTAAAGGTAATACCGCCAGAACTAAAGGTGTGTGGATCTTCGATAACCAAGATGTCACCCACTTGACGGCTGGCCGGGCGGCGGGGGTTGCCTTCAGTCCAGGTGATTGGGAATTGCACCCCAGGTTCGACCTGATCTGGCAGGGAGGCTTCGAAGGTGACAAACCCAGCGGGTACGCAGGGATCACCGTTGAGCTTGCGGGCCACTAGGGCATTGTCAACAATTTCAATCCGCACCCGCTGCACCCCATCGCTTCCCCGTTCACAGGTGTAGCCTTCCCCAATCCAAGTGCCTTCAAATTGGAACTGGGCAGGGAGGGGGTTCAAGCGGGTGAAGGTAATGCCGCCAGAGACAAAAGTGTTCTGGTCTTCAATCACAATCGGATCAACGACTTGGACACTGGCAGGACGACGGGGGTTGCCTGCAGTCCAGGTGACAGGCACGGAAACACCCGTTTCCAGGCGGTTGGAAACGGTGCCTTGAAAAGTAATGCTGCCAGCAGGCACGCAGGGATCGCCCTCTAGTTTGCGGGCTACGACGGTGTTACCTGTCACGTCAATTTCAACTTCCTGACTCCAGTTCTGACCGGTGGCGCAGGTATAGCCTTCACCAACCCAGTTGCCTTCAAAATAGGACGGGCTGAAGGGATTGGCCACGGCGGGCAGTGCGGACACAGTCAGAGTGAGACCAACAAGGCTCACGATGTGGGACGGTTTCATGGGAAACATGCTCATCTATGCAACAAAGCACCAGCTCAAGCTCGGTGCTTGCCAGATATCTCCATCGCCACTAGGCCAAAATCCGCACTTTTGGCCCAGAGTTTTCCGTTCCGATGTCCTATCCCTCCCCCGATTGGGTTAGCGCAAAATTGATCACGGTTTGACTCAGACGAATATTCTGCTTGAGCATATTTTCAATCGCCACCCGTATCGACAGGGATGGATCTTGTTGTTTCGCCTTTAGCAAGATCCCCACAGAGCCCGTTAACTTCAAACCACTGAGACGGGCCAACCGCCTCCCAACCGCCTCATCAATGCAGGCAGTTGCAATGTGCCTATCCAGGGCTAGCTGAATCACAGCAGCCTCCCCTAAATCGAGGCTGTTCAACAGAAAAGGAGAAATGTCTAACGGAGTCTTTGGCTTCCTGAGCCAGGTCGCCTGCTCAAACTCTGCGATCGCAAACCCACTTGTCCCTCCCTGCAAGATCTCTTGGCAAACCTCAACCGGAACCCATACCTCCTGATAGAGCGCCTCAAGACGAGTGAGATCGCCCCACGCCGCTACCAGTGCGATCAGGGGAGAGGTATTGATAGAGATTGCGCCCTCCTCAGGCATTGGCCAAGTCAGACAGCAATTCTGCCTCCGTCAGATCAATCATGGGAACGCCATAGTCCCCCAACCTCAGCAAAAAAGTTACGCGATCTACCCCGAGCAGCACAGCGGCCATCCCAGAAGAAAGGCGTTTGAGTTCAAATAACTTCACCGCCATCGCCCACTTTGCCTCCTGCTCAAACTGCTCACGAGTACGACCCAGCGCATCTGGGAAGGTGTCTGGGTATTGGATGGTGAGATTAAGAGACATTGGCTTCATTCCCCAGGGAATAACTAGAGATGGATCCCTCACAGCATTTTAGGCGAGACTTTCGTGAGACGTTGGTTGATTGCACCAGCCCTTGCGCTCCATTCCTGACTCACCGCAACTTATGGCTTATTGGTACTGCGGCCACCCCCAGGCTGCCGACACGATCGCCCTAAATCTGAGCGAGCCCGCTTTACTTTATGGGGCTACTTTGTTCACCACCCTGCGGGTTTATGAGCAAGCCCTCGACCATCCCTTGACCCAGTGGACAGCGCACCAACAGCGGCTGCGCCACAGTCTTGCTGCCTTTGGCTGGCCCCAACCCTGCTGGGCTGCCCTGCGGCAAGGAGCAGAAACCCTGGCGCAACACTTCCCGATTGTGCGGATTACCCTATTGCCGCCGGACGGTCAGTATCGGTCGCGTCAGGGCGAGTTGGCCAGCCGGGAATGGATCACGGGGCGCGAACTGCCTGCTGATTTGGCCCAGCGCCAGCAGCAGGGGATTGTGGCTCAGGTTGTGACTGGGGATATCTATGTGCGATCGCAACCTCATTACAAAACCGGTAACTACCTGGGCGCTTGGGCTGCCCTGCAAACCGCCAAAGCTGTCGGAGCTCAAGAAGCGATCCTCGCTGACCTTGACGGCAACTGGCTAGAAACCAGCACGGGCAACCTC
>PXDR01000630.1 GCA_003566335.1 Cyanobacteria bacterium T3Sed10_344R1 | reverse complement strand
GAGAAAATGCTCTGGTCGCGGGTGATGCTTTGCCGCCAAAAGGCAAATAGGGCCGGGTTCAACGGATGCAGAGTGTACTGGGTGGCGTTGGGATGGAAAGCGGCCTGCTGTCGCCGTACCTGAATCAACCGGCTGAGCTCCGTCAACACCTGGGCATGGGGTGAACTGGGGTCGGCCAGCTTTTGGCTGAGGTCGTCATAGTTCCACTGGTAGCGGTTAATTGAGCGATTGCGCCCGGTGGACTCCACCCCGGCCTGGTGGTTGGGGGTAGCCAGCAGACTGTGGATATACAGGGCCGGAATTCCTTCCAGGGCCAGCATAATCGTCTGGGCACAGAGGAACCGCTGCACCTGCCAATCGTCTTCGCCCTTCACCGTACCCTTGAGGGCGTCGAAGAGGGAAATGTTGATCTCATAGGGGCTTTCCCCGTCCGGGCGCTGGCGCATACTGATTTTGCCGCCAAACTTCCGCATGGTTGCCACCAGGGCGTCGTACTCCTCCGGTACCAGCAGCCCTTCGGCGGGCCGCAGCCCAATGCCGTCATGGGAGGCGGTGAAGTTGAAGTAGGCGCAGCCCATGGGGGCCGGGGGCATACTCATCATCCAGGTCTTGAGGTGTTCGGCTTTGCCCTGGAGCAAGGCATTCAACAACAGCGGCGGCAGGCTGAAGTTGTAGATCATGTGGGCTTCGTTGCGGTTGCCGAAGTAGCTGAGATTTTCCTTATTAGGGACGTTGGTTTCGGTGATGATGGCGATGCTGGGGTCAATCATCTGCAAAATCTCCCGAAACAGGCGGATGATGCCGTGGGTTTCGGCCAGGTGAATGCAGGGGGTGCCCAGCTTTTTCCAGAGATAGCCGACAGCATCGAGCCGGAGATACCGCGAGCCAATCTCTAGATAGAACAGGATGATCTTGATGTACTCCACCAGCACATCGGGGTTGGCGAAGTTGACGTCTACTTGGTCGGCGCTAAAGGTAGCCCAGACATGTTTGGTGCCGTTGACCGTCTCCACCGGAGCCAGCAGGGGCGCACTGCGAGGCCGCACCACCTGGGAGACATCCGTGGCCGGGTCAACTTCAATGAAGTAGTCACAGCCCGGCTTTTTGCCCTGCTTGAACTGCTCAAACCAGACGTGCTGGCTCGACACATGGTTGACCACCAGATCAACCATCAGGTTGAATTCCGCTGCGATCGCACTCACATCGTCCCAGTCCCCCAGCTCTGGCTTCACCTGGCAATAGTCAATTACCGCAAAGCCATCGTCGGAGCTATAGGGCGAAAAGGGCAGAATGTGGACGCCGGTAACCACGTCTTTGAGGTGCGATCGCAAAAACCGCAGCAGCGTCACCAGGGGCTTTTCCGCCTCCACACAAATCGAATCGCCGTAGGTAATCAGCAGCACATTGTCCTGGCTCCACTTGCGCAGATCTTCCCGCGCAGTGGGAGCAATCACCGGCTGCAAGAGCGCAAACAGCCGCTGGGTGAGGGCGCTCACCGCCGCTTCCCCGAGGGTTTCCTCGTAAATCCGCAACAGCAAGGGCTGAATCCGGGCCGCAAATTGTTCAAACTGTGGCCCAGAAGCCTGAACTGCTGAGACCTGAGCGGCCTCGGTTGCCGTTGTGCCTTGACCTGCCATTTCCGTCATGGTTTATCTCGGACGCATTCGTGAAGATTATTGGCTCTTTCTGCCTTTAGCCGTGACGGCAAGAAGACTTGTGAAAAAACCCTAGCATGATGACTTCTGCAACCTGTATGACAGGTTACAGAGCCTAGGTTAATTAGCCGATAGCCCGAGAATTATCGCTTGTTTGGGTAAACTTCCTTGGCTATGCTGTAGCCTTGCTGTACATTGGGCTGCGCCGCATCTGGGCTGGCCAATGTTTGCCCCGTTAGCTCTACATCCGCTCTACATCAGCTTTTCTACATCAGCTCTCAAGAGGAAGCTCTGCCATGAAGGTTCAGGTGGTCAGCGACACGCTATTTAAGCTCAAGCCAATTTTGTCCAGTCAGCTCAGCGATGGCCAAAAAGTCTTTGTTAAAACCGGTACAGAGTTTGAAATCCAGTCCTACACCCGGGCCAAGGACAATCATGTGCGGCTGGTGCTGGCCAACAAAACCCTGGGAGCAGGCAGTCTCGACACCTGGTATGCCTTTCAGCCAGACATCAAAATTCAGGAATCGGTGGTGAAACTTGAGGTGGTCAGCGACACCCTGTTTAAGTTGCGCCCCGTGATGTCGGCAGAACTGAGCGACTCGGAGAAAGTGTTCGTCAAAACCGGCACCCAGTTTGACCTCCAGTCCCATCTGCCCGACCAGGCGAATCATGTCAGAGTTGCGATCGCAAACGCCTTTCTCGGCCCCGAGAACCGCAACACCTGGTACGCCTACGCCCCCGACGTCAAAATCAGCGGCAGCGCCATGCTGATGGAAGTCGTCGGCGACACCCTATTCAAACTCCAGCCGGTCGTCTCCACCCAGCTCAGCAGCCGGGAAAAAGTCTTCGTCAAAAACGGCACCGTATTTCGGGTCAACTCCCACCAGCCCTCCGACGGCAACCATATTCAGATCGCCCTCGCCGACGCCTTTCTTGGCCCCGAGAACCGCAACACTTGGCACGTCTACGCCCCCGACATCAAGATTGAAGGCAACGAACCCGAAAACGCCCCCAAAGACAACCCACCCTCCGAACCCGCCAAAGGCTCACCGATTCGCCTGCCGGGCTTTAACAGCACCTTTTACTTAGGCAACCCAATTTTGCCCAACGGTAACTTTACCTGGGCCGAAGCCACCCGCAACGGCCAGCGGATTCCGGTGAACAAAAACGTGGTTTACGGCATCATTCGCATTGCCCGAGTCATGGAAGAAGTGCGGCAGATCTTGGGCAATCGATCAATTCAGGTGAACTCCTGGTATCGCGACCCTGTGACCAATCGTCGGGTGGGAGGAGCATCTCGCTCGCGGCACCTAGATGGTGACGCGGTAGATTTTGTGGTGGCCGGAATGCATCCCTACGACGTCTATGCCCGGCTGAACGGCTGGTGGGGCGGTCGCGGCGGTCTAGCCAGCGCCACCGTATTCACCCACATCGACGCCCGAGGCTACAGTGCCCGCTGGAGCTACGGGTTTTAAGCCACAGCACATCTCAGTCAACATCCGCGTGACCAGATGGAAGCAGCGGCAGCAAGCGGCAATAAATTACGCGAGAGTAAGAACGCAGTGGGGCGGTAGGACAGGTTCAGGCTTCGTCTCTGTCGGGTGCTGTTGAGGCAATTCAATTCGAAAGCGAGTGCCTTGACCCAGGGCTTTGACGGCAGATTCATCCAGGCGGGAGAAGTTGCGCAGGGCTTTGACGATGCCTTGAATCCGTTCAGCCCCTAGCTTCATCGAGTTCATCAGTTTGGGCAGATCGGTTTTGAGGAGGTCGAGGTCTACCTCTTCTACTTTGGCGATCACGGATGCGGGGATTGGGGAGACGGCAGTTTCGTAGGTGGCAATCACCTCCAGTAGGTCGTTGACGTATTGCTGAGCATGGTCGAGGTTGCCCTGGACGAAGTTGACTGGGTTGTTGATTTCGTGGGCAACGCCAGAGACCAGTTGCCCCAAGCTCGACATCTTCTCTTGCTGAATCAGCTGGGTCTGGGTCTGCCGCAGTTCTTTCAGGGTTTGTTCGAGTTCCAGGGTCTGGGATCTCAGCTTGGCTTCGACTTGTTTACGCTCCTCAATCTCTGTAAGCACCAATAGGTTGCCCTTGAGCTGTGAGAACCGCGCGGATCGTAGCTGCTTGGCTCGCTTCTGCGGTGCTGAGCGGCAAAATGGTTGTGGAAGAGAAGATAGGATGCTAGCGATCGCAGGTTCGATTTTCTGAGCCCGCTGCGGATTGAGTGCTAAGCCGTAGCGTAATTCCATCACGGTAATGGCTGAGATTGCCACATCTGCAGGTAGAGTTTGCTTGAACCGAGCGATAGTCTCTGATTAGCCTTTGATGAAGTCACTGATAACGCAGGTGTCGAGCAGATAGCGCATCAGAACAGCTCCGGCTCGCGAGGTGGAAGAAGTTCATTACGATAGGACTCAAATGCTGGGAAATCAGGAATCCCTTCATAAGCCAAAATGATTTCCGGCCACTGGGAGACTGGATCAGGAGGTGTCTGGGTAATCTGGCGCAATGCCTGAAGAATTAAGGTCTGTAGCGAAGTGTTAGTTTCTGCTGCTTGACGAATCAAGTTTTGCTCTAGATCTTTTGGAAGATCAATTGTAATTTGCACAGCACACTCTCCTAAAATCGAACTCCTGAGTCCCTAGTGGCGGCTGCGTAAGTCTGCGGACAAAGGTTCACCGTGGCGCAGGGTGCTGTTAGGCGCAGCCGTAACGCACCGTTCTACTTTGGCCAATTTTGCTAACCACCTCATCCTGAAGATAGTTTGAGTTCAACCTACTTAAGCCTTCAGGACTGCAGCATGGTGGCGAATGTGATCCGCCATGAAGGTGGCGATGAAGAAATAGCTGTGGTCGTACTCCGGCTGAAGGCGTAGGGTGACCGGCTGGCCGACCTGCTGACAAGCATCAACAAACCGCTGGGGCATCAGCTGGGGGTCTAGGAAAGAGTCTGCTGTCCCCTGGTCAATCAGGATGTGGCGACTGCTGTCACCGTAGCGCTTCACCAGTTCGGTGGCATCGTAGTCCCGCCAGGTGTTGCGGTCTGGCCCCAGATAATTGCTGAAGGCTTTTTCACCCCAGGGGCACTGCATCGGCGCGGCGATGGGCGCAAAGGCCGAAATTGACTTGAATAGGGCCGGATTGCGCAGGCCCAGCACCAGTGCTCCGTGGCCTCCCATAGAGTGGCCGAAAATGCCGATGCGATCGGCCTTGATATCAAAATTTTCGGCAATTAGGGTCGGCAATTCCTGGGTGATGTAGCTGTACATCCGGTAGTGGCGGCTCCAGGGTTCCGCCGTGGCGTCTAGGTAAAACCCGGCGCTGCTGCCAAAGTCCCAGGCGTCATCTTCTCTCGGTAGGTTTACCCCCCGAGGGCTGGTGTCTGGGGCCACCAGCATCAGCCCATGCTCTGCCGCATAGCGCTGAGCTCCGGCCTTGGCGGTGAAGTTCTCTTCCGTGCAGGTCAGCCCTGAGAGGTAGTACAGCACCGGCACCGGGCCATTGGCGGCCTGGGGCGGCACAAATACCGAGAACCGCATCTCACAGTCGCAGACCTGGGAGGGGTGGCTGTAGTAGGCCACCGTGCCGCCAAAGCAGGCGGCCTGTTTTTGTTGAACTAGATTTTGAGACGGTGAGGCAGTCATAGCAGCAGTTAGAGAAGATGCGATCGCAGATAGGAAAATGGCGGGGGAAAGACGGCCAAGGGCCGATAGGCGATTAGAAGGTGACGACGCTGCGAATGCCTTTGCCCTGGTGCATGATGTCGAAGGCGTCGTTAATCCGCTCGACTGGCATCACGTCTGTGATCAGGTCGTCAATGTTGATCTTGCCGTCCATGTACCAATCCACAATTTTCGGCACATCCGTCCGTCCCCTGGCTCCACCGAAGGCTGTCCCCTTCCAGACTCGCCCAGTGACGAGTTGAAATGGACGGGTGCTAATTTCTTGACCCGCTGCCGCGACGCCGATGAT
>PXDR01000159.1 GCA_003566335.1 Cyanobacteria bacterium T3Sed10_344R1 | reverse complement strand
GGAATCAGCTTGTCCGCACCGCGCACGGCGGTGGGAGAGTCGCTGCTGAACATGCCGCCGGTGATGGTGCAGGCTCCCATCGCAATGACATACTTCGGCTCGGGCATTTGCTCATAAAGCCGCACCAGGGCCGGAGCCATTTTCATGGTGACGGTGCCTGCAGTGATGATCAAGTCGGCTTGACGGGGACTAGACCGAGGCAAGAGGCCAAACCGGTCAAAGTCAAACCGGGAGCCGATTAGGGCTGCAAACTCAATGAAGCAGCAGGCGGTACCGTACAGCAAGGGAAACAGGCTAGAAAGCCGAATCCAGTTGTGCAGGTCGTCTACGGTGGTGAGAATTACGTTTTCTGAGAGGTCTTGGGTAACTTCAGGGGCTCCCGACGGACTCATGATCCGCTCATTTTTTCCGATCAAATCACTGAGCGCGGGGCTGTCAGATTTCATGACCATTCCAATGCTCCTTTCCGCCATGCGTACACTAGACCGATCACCAGGATTGCGATGAAAATCAGGGCTTCAATGAATGCCAGCAACCCCAGTTGACTGAAAGCCACCGCCCACGGGTAGAGAAACACGGTCTCTACGTCGAAGATGACGAAGACGAGGGCAAACATGTAGTAGCGGATATTGAACTGAATCCAGGCTCCGCCTACCGGCTCCATGCCAGCTTCGTAGGTGGTGCGCTGGGCAGGGCCAGTTCCCCCGGGCCGCAAGAGTTTAGATGCTATCAATGCTGCCGCAGGGATCAAGCTGCAAACAATCAAAAAGACTAGAAGGTATTCGTAACCGCTCAGGACAAACACGCTGCCGACTCGCTAGGTAAAGTTACTCGGTCTTGTCACATTCTAAAAGGATTTGCCAGAGGAATGGCCTGCGATCGCAGATTCCCCAAGAAATTATCCCTGGGATCGACCAGATCACCCCGTCTTTTTTGCCCCAATCGACCCAGGTTCTCCCGCTTCAGCCCTAGCTAGAAACCACAAGGCGCTAAAAATAAGGCGCTAAAAATACCCAGGGCAATCCCAGATTCAGGGCTGCCGACTCGCCAAGGTCATGGCTAAGGTCAGGCGGGTGTGGGAATAGGGCGAGCCCCGAAGCAAAAATGAGGGAGATGACCTCAATATGTCATACTCTTTAACAGATATTCTCATTCTTCAATGCCGCTGTTCGCCGAGCCAAAGTTTGCCTGGGCTCATTAGTCTGGGGATCTGGGCTTAGATCAGCATCACCATTTGAAAATTTCCATCGAGAAATCTGCACTGACTGGAGAGCAGGAGCTATGAGCGCTGAGCCAGATGCTAAGCCAACTGAGGGAGCCGCAGACGCGGCCCCCGAGGAAAAGCCGCTAACGCCAGAGGAGCTTGACTGCTATGAATGTCGCTCCTGTGGCTATACCTATGAGCCAGCAAAGGGAGATAACCAAGCGAAAATCGCGGCAGGAACCCCCTTCACTGAGCTACCCACAGACTGGCGCTGTCCGGTGTGTGGGGCTAGACCCAGTGGGTTTAGCAATATGGGGCCGGTCAACTCGCCCTCTGGGTTCAAGGAAAACTTGGACTATGGCTTGGGGGTCAATCGCCTAACGCCCGGTCAAAAGAACGTGCTAATCTTCAGCGCCCTGCTGTTGGGTCTGCTGTTCTTCTTGAGTCTTTACGGGCTCCAATAAAGGGCTTCAGTTAGGAGCACTTAGGGCAGGAGAAATTGGCGCTGCCAGCCTGGATGGCTGGATTGGGCGCTGGGGCTGGGCTAGTTAGCCAGTTTTTTAGTTGAACGTAAAGTTGTCTGTTTTCGGGTTGTCCAAAACTGTGATGCGCTCATTACTCAATGCTGTTCGTCGAGGGGTCGTGATTGTTGCGATCGCACTCCTGGCCGTTGGTTGCGCCAGTCCCTTCGTGGAATCCCTAGAGAGCAATCCCTGGGAAGTCATTGCCCTAGATAGTGAAGCAGCGTTCAACGACGTTGCCTTTATCGGCGAATCTGACCATGGCTGGGTGGTAGGCACCAACAACACCCTAATGGAGACCACCGATGGCGGTCTCACCTGGGAACCCCGCGTCCTCAACCTAGACGCCGAGCAAAAAATCACCTTCACCTCCGTCAGCTTTGCTGACCAAGAAGGTTGGGTAGCCGGTCGTCCTGGCATCTTGCTCCACACTCGGGATGGCGGCGACTCTTGGGAAAGCGTCCCCCTGAGCCCCAAGCTCCCCGGTGCTCCCTTGATGATGACCGCCCTCGGCCCAGATACCGCCGAGATGAGTACAGACATTGGCGCGATTTACCGTACCGAAGACGGCGGGCGCAACTGGAAAGCCATGGTAGAAGGAGCTGTTGGCGTTATCCGCAACATCTCCCGCGATCCCAGCGGTCGCTATGTCGCCGTTTCCTCTCGGGGCAACTTTTATTCCACCTGGGAACCAGGGCAGCGGGAATGGTTCCCCCACAACCGCAACAGTTCTCGTCGTCTCCAGAACATGGGCTTCGACAAAACTGGGCACCTGTGGCTGATTGCCCGAGGCGGTCAAGTGCAGTTCGCAGACCCCGAAGCCGAGTTCGAGCAGGATGAAGACGTGTGGCAAGCAGCCATCACCCCGGAGTTTGCCACCAGCTGGGGGCTACTCGACATGGCCTACCGCACCGAAAACGAGGTGTGGGTGACGGGGGGAAGCGCCAACCTACTATGCAGCCCAGATGGCGGTCAAACCTGGTACAAGGCCCGCAGCGTTGAAAACGTGCCCTCTAACTTCTACCGAGTTGTGTTTTTAGGGGAAAACCGTGGATTTGTCCTGGGCCAAGATGGGGTACTGCTACGCTACAAAGGCGCAACATCAGCAGCCTAAAGGCAATGTGAGACTCCAGACCAAGGCATCTCTAATCCTGAAAGTTTGCTTCGAGCGTCTAGTTTATTTCCAGAGTTGAGGGCTGCTGCTTGTGAGGAACCGTCAGGGTTCCGTATGATGAAGTAAGAGCTTTGATTGACTGTAATTTTGCTGTAACAAGGAGAGGCTGATATGGCTGGTTCAACCGGAGAACGTCCATTTTCCGACATCGTAACAAGCGTCCGCTACTGGGTAATCCACAGCATCACGATTCCTGCCCTATTCATCGCAGGATGGCTATTTGTAAGCACGGGTTTGGCTTACGATGCGTTTGGCACCCCTCGTCCTAACGAGTACTATCCCAACAACCAGACCCAACTGCCGATCATCAACGATCGCTATGATGCCAAGCAACAAATCAACGACTTTAGCGGACGCTAAAACCGTTTGAACGTAGCTTGAACTCAAAATAGTCTGAAAAAGAAAATAGTCTGAAAAAAGCGGCTGTTCTACCCCCTTTTAGCCCAGCGGTACTCATCCCAGTCTGAATTGCGTCTAATTTAGCGGTTTCGATGGCTGGGTATAGGGATACTGCAACACCTTTCTCGACTATTTCTTGACCTTCGTTTCTTCATCTGAACTTGAGCGCTATGACTAACTCAACGAACGAACCAACAACTTATCCAATTTTTACGGTGCGCTGGCTAGCCGTACACACCCTTGCTGTGCCGACCATCTTTTTCATCGGTGCCATTGCCGCCATGCAGTTTATTCAGCGATAGGAGACCCCTGTGGATCGTACGCCCAATCCCAATAAGCAACCCGTTGAACTTAACCGGACTTCCCTCTTCCTAGGGTTACTGGTGGTTTTTGTTCTGGGTCTGTTGTTTTCCAGCTACTTCTTTAACTAGACCGTCTTTAGTTAAACCGCCACCGTTAAACCGCCACCGTTTTGTCCGACGGTTTAAGATGGCAAGCTTAATCTGCTGTGTTTTTTAGTGTGTTAGGAGGTTCCCCATCATGGCTCAAACTGGTCGTATTCCGCTCTGGGTCGTCGCCACGATTGCCGGTACAGGTGCCCTAGTGGTGCTGGGTCTATTCTTTTACGGTGCTTATGCAGGTCTGGGGTCTTCGCTCTAAGGTCTTTTCTACCATCAGCGGATAGTATTGCGCTGACAGTAGGTCATCAGAAGACAGGTTAGGCATCTAGCCCTAAGCATCAAAAATAGCCGAGGTTAGTCAACTCAGAGACTAGCCTCGGCTATTTATTTGAGCTCTTATTTTTGAAAACTTGAGAGATCCTGGTTAAACAGCTCCTTGGCTTACTCTTGAGGATCTGCGGGCAGGGTAGGTGCCGCTCGTTGCTCTAGTTTGTGGGTCACCAGAATCCACAGGAGCAGCCCTCCTAGGGCCACCAGCGTAAACTCACTCACCCACTTCACCAACGTATCTAGCGGAATCAGCCGTCCAACAAAGTAGGCTAGGCTGACCATCAGCGAGGCCCAAGCCGTTGCCCCCAAAATGTTGCACAGCAGAAAGTTACGATAGGGCATCTTCACAATGCCTGCCAATGGCCCGGCAAAGATCCGCAATAGCGCCACAAATCGACCGACAATCACTGCCCGAGGGGCATTTCGACTAAAGCGCTCCTTGACTGAGACTAGCTGGGATTCATCAATCCGAAACAAGCGGCTGAGGCGCAGCAGCAGCGGCCAACCGCCGTAGAACCCTAGCCAGTAGCCAATGTTGTCGCCGATGGTCGCCCCTGCGATCGCACAACCCAAGACATACCAGTAGATCAGCTCATCCCCCCCCGCCAAGAAACCGCCAACTAAGGTAATGGTTTCCCCCGGAATCGGGATACCGGCATTCTCTAGCATCACCCCCAGAAAGACTGCCCAATACCCGTATTCCCGAGCAATCGATTGGACGTTTTCGAGTGAGATAAATTCAGGCATAAAGGCAGGCTAAGGGAAACAGCCGAAATTTCAATTGATCAGGTCAGAGCAGTCACCCAAAACCCCTGACTGAATTCCCCCGGCCAACAACCCTGAGGAAAACGCAAAGTTTCGTAACGCTCCTACTCGATAGTGACGCAGTGCAGCAAGTCCTGTCAATCGAGAAAACCCTGACCTACGGTGATTTCAGCGAATCTTTACCTAGCTCTAGCGTTTGGACTCACTATTGATCAAATTGATAAACCCCTGACAGCTCATCAGCCATCAGGGGTCTCAAACTCAGGCGATAAACCAGACAGCGCTAAGTCAGTTGCAAAGCCTAGAGCATCGCTGGGAATGAAGTTTTTCACGACCGGCATGACCTAGCCAAAGCTAGGCATCGAAGGCTCGCCCATGCCGTTGGCAAAGCTCGGTAAATCGAGGTGACCACCACGACGGGTTCTGACCGCCAGGCGATAGCTGACGCTCTGCAGTTCGGCCTGAAGCTGGCGGTTCTCACGCTGCACCTGGGCGACTTTCTCCCGCACCGCAGCCATGCGCTCTGCAAATTTTTGCCGATAGATCTGGGGCAGCTCTTGGGCGACTTGTTCAAGCATTCGCGTGCGATCCGTCAGTTCTTGCACCGTCTGGCGCAGTTGATAGACCTCAGTATCGCGATCTTCAATTTGCCCTTGGTAAAAGGCAACCTGCTGTTCAACCCCTTGAAGCTGCTCCCGCAGGGCTTTGACTTCTGCCTGGTGACGTTCAGAGACTTCCGGGGCGGGCATAAAGGTGGCATTGCCCTTAACTAAGCGAAACAGCTCTTGGGAAAGCTGCTGTACGAGCTGATCCCGCATCTCCAGTTCAGACCTCAG